>SLGL01000341.1 GCA_007123785.1 Balneolaceae bacterium | reverse complement strand
GTGGACGCACCGCTAGTGTACCTGTTGTGACGCCAGTTGCATCGCAGGGTAGCTATGTGCGCATGTGATAAGCCGCTGAATGCATCTAAGCGCGAAGCACACTCCAAGATAAGAATTCCCCCAAGAGTCCTGGAAGACCACCAGGTTGATAGGCGGCAGGTGTACACGCAGCAATGCGCTTAGCCGAGCCGTACTAAGTACTCTTCAGACTTTGTTTGCATGGTTTGCACGATCATTGATCGTGCACATCCAAACGCATCAGGGACTTGATTGCCCGATCAAAAAAAAAACATACAAGATATTCAGCTTGAACAGCTATCCGCATTACACCATTTTTGATGAGGTGATTCTAGCGTGGAGGACCCACCCGTTCCCATTCCGAACACGGACGTTAAGCTCCACAGCGCCGATGGTACTGCATACGTGGTAGAGTAGGTCATCGCCTCATCTTCTGTTTTATAGAACATAATAAGCCCGTTCTCTTTGAGTTCGGGCTTTTTTTGTATCTGTATACCTCAAATGAATGAAAAAAAGAAGAAATTTAATTATATTTGTAGATAGGCATATTAATTATTATAAAATCAGGTTACCATTGAATTCAGAAGTCACTAAATCTCTCAACATCCAAAAAGACCTCCAATCGTTCATAGAAGATTATAAAGAGAAGCTTCATGAATTATTTAGTGAAAGAAACAATGAAAATGAACTTTTGACGAATAGAGGGCTTCCACCTTACATTTTAAGAGAAGTCCTTGAGTGTAACCCCCTATCCACTTTTATACCCACCGAGTTTAACGGACGAGGAGCCATCACAAGTGAAGCACTCTCCATGCTCGAAACATCATCCTATCAGTCGCTGCCATTGTCTCTTATGATGGGTATAAATGGTGCTCTTTTCCTGCAGCCACTAGCTAATTATGGCTCTGAAGAAGCCAAATCAACCGTGTTTAAGAAGTTTTTGCGGAAAAAAAATATGGGAGGGCTAATGATTACTGAACCCGATTATGGTTCTGATGCATTGCGGATGCAGACAGGTTTCAGATATTCAGAAGATAGTCAATCTTACAATATACAAGGATTAAAACATTGGGCAGGTTTAACCGGATGGGCAGATTACTGGCTGATTACAGCAAGGGCATATGATCAAAAAGGCGATCTTGGAAGAGATATCGGTTTCTTTGTGCACGACAGCTCCAACGGTGGCATTGAAGTTTTGGAGTATTACAAGAACCTCGGGCTTTATATGCTGCCTTATGGACGAAATGAAATTAATATTGATGTTCCGAAAGCCTACCGTCTCGAACCGAAAACGACAGGTGTTACTATGATGCTGGATATTTTGCACAGAAGCCGCCTTCAGTTTCCCGGTATGAGTACCGGTCATTTAAAGAGAATGCTCGATGAAGCGATTAGCCATTGCAGGGAGCGAATTGTTGGTGGTTCAAGCCTCTTCAATTACGATCAGGTGAAAGAGAGACTGGCTAAACTTCAATCTTATTTTACGGTCAGTTCTGCTATGAGTTATTTTACAAGTACAAACGTACCACTTAGCCAGGATACATCAAGAATGGATGTAGCGGCTAACTCAATAAAAAGTGTGGTCACAGATTACATGCATGAAGCTTCCCAGTCTCTGATGCAGCTCGTAGGGGCCAAAGGATACCGGCTCGATCATATCGCAGGCCGATCGATGGTTGATAGCCGTCCGTTTCAGATTTTTGAAGGTTCCAACGATATTTTGTATCAGCAAATTTCCGAATCCATAATCAAAATGATGAGGAAATCAAAAGAGAACAATCTGTATAAATTCTTGAAAAGTTATTCACTTACAGAAAATTCAGCCGAATACTTCAAAGATGTACTCAATTTTGAGATTGACTCCAAAATGGCTCAGCGAAAAATGGTAGCCCTCGGCCGGGCCCTGGGCAGGATCGTTTCCATGGAAATGACGCTGAAACTTGGAGAGAGTGGCTTTAACAGCGACATGATATCCAACAGTCTGAAAGTTATTCGGGCCGAGATTCAATCAACAATATCTTCATTCTCCAACAACGAAGAAGCTGCTGTAATTGAAACTTACGAAGAAGGAAGCTCCTGGCTGAAATTCGTAAAAGCCTAAATATAACTCACAAAAACAACTCGTGTTGCATGTTGTTGTCTTATCGGGAGCAGGAGTAAGTGCCGAAAGTGGTTTGGCAACTTTCAGGGATTCAGGCGGTCTTTGGGAAGGTTTTAGTATAGAGGATGTTGCTTCTATTGAGGGATGGTACAGAGATAAAAAAAGAGTACTTGAATTCTACAATAAACGCCGGGAACAGGCTGCTACAGCAAAACCTAATTCAGGACACAGAGCCATAGCAGAACTGGAAGAGTTTTTCAGGGTTTCTGTGGTTACTCAAAATGTTGATGATCTGCATGAGAGAGCCGGTTCTACTAACGTTATTCATCTCCATGGTATGCTCAGAGAGGCACGAAGTGAAAAAGATCCGGAATACGTGGTTGATATTGGAAACCGCCCGATTGAACCCGGAGAAAAAGCACCCGACGGTTCACAACTGCGGCCGAATGTAGTTTGGTTTGGTGAAGCAGTACCGATGATTGAGGTGGCTGCAGAAGCCGTAATGAAAGCCGATGTTTTTATCGTTGTGGGCACTTCGCTTGCCGTCTACCCGGCTGCGGGACTCATTAATTATACGAAAAATAGCATTGATAAATACGTAGTAGATCCATCGGTGCCTGATATGTACCTTACCGACGAGTGGGAACATATCAAAAAAGGAGCCGCAACGGGCCTGCCTGAATTAAAAGAAAAACTTATGTCCAATCTTTGATGTCAAAAAAGAAAGCCAGTGAAAAAGAAAAAGAAGCACTTGAGAAATATCTCCTGCAATTTCTGAATATTGAAAAAGTGTTCCCGTTACTGCCGGGTATCTCAAACAGCGACTCTGTGGCAGGCCTGATGGGACTGGATGCAAGCGAATTAAATGATCTCCGTTCTATTTTTGAAGAAAATGCAAAACAGGCAGCTCTTGAACTGCTGAAAGAGGATGATGTGGTGGATTGGGTGGATCAGCTGCCCTTCAGGAGTACCGATATAATTGTTGCTTTTGGAGATTCATCTACTGATGATCTGCAAGGCTGGTTCGAGATACTGAAACACCTGCTCAATATAACCGTTCCTGAGGCAGATTTTACTTTTATTAATTCCGGAGTTTCTAATAATACCACATCAGAAGCATTGCGTCGAATGAACCGTGATGTACTTTCGTATGAGCCCGATTGGGTTATTGTAAGCCTGGGAGTTTTTGACGCTCAACGACTTTCCTTCGCGCCGGGACGAACATTACTTCCGCTTTCCGAAACCTGGGAAAATCTTACTACAATTGAAGATGCTATAGGCACGGTGACTGAAAATCCACCAATTTGGATCACCCCGGCCCCCATTATTCCCGGCCTCCTTGATGAAATGGAGTTATTTGAATTTGAATTGAATGACAGGGACCTTGCCCAAATCCGTGAAGTGATTACTGGAAAGAAAGGTTTCATTGTAGATCCGCTTGGGAAACGTATGGGAAGCCCTCCGGAAGCCTGGTATTATCTGAGTGATGGAATTAATCCATCACTTTCTGGCCATGCTAATACCGTAAAGGAGCTGCTTCGGTCACTGGCTACATCGAAGGTGCAAAACAAGGATTAATCCGTTAAAAATCAAAAGCTCATTCTTAAAGAAATAACATTTATTGACGGTTCTATATCCAGAGAAAGTGTATTTCCTTCCAAATTTTGATATGTAAAAATATCGGGCTGAACGAAATGAATAGTTGTGTTTTGCCCATTGATAGTATAAAGTGATTCTGTATTCAATAGCCTGCCTGAAGTCAGATTTGGATTTCTGTCGGCAAAAATAAAACTGTCCATTAACCCAAATCCGAAGCCAATCCAAGCGCCTGCACCTGCACCAAATTGTAGCCCTTTTACAATTGACCGGTTTCCAATCACTGCTGAGGCAGCGCCTATGGCAGAACCAAAACCAGCCCCGTAAATGGTATCCAGCAAAATAATATATGAGGAGTTGCTGGATTCATTAAACACGCCATCTATGAAAGGTTCCTGTCCGGTTGGAAGATTCACCATATCGTAAACAGCCACTCCGGTACCTCCTAATATTCCAAGTCCAACACCTATACGCAATGCCGAGTAGTTTGAATCGTCATTTAAGAACATCGTAGCGGTGCCAAGTGCAGCGCCTGTTAACCCGCCATTTAAAGCATTGCTGCCAATTAACCTTGCTTTTTGAGCTTGTGTGTTTTCAGCAGTGTAAAAGGAAAGCGTGCCGCAAATAATTATAAAGAGTAGTAATTTTTTCATAATAGCCGGAGTATAATGATGGAAGTTAGAATAGTGGAACAGGTAGTGAATAATTAAATATTTAAATTGATTATCCCTGCAAATAGTTCCCTCCAATATATTTAAACCCACAATCGAAATTGAATGTGGTTTGCCGGTTTTTTTATTCTCCTCGGGAAGTTGGTGAAAATTGATTAAGTAATCTGAGAAATGTTTTATATGATTCCCCAACTTTTACCAGTACAAAATAGTGTCTTGTCAACTGTAAAAGTGTGAGAGAGTCATCGGACGATTCGAACCGGGATCTTCACAATCATCTTCAGAAGTATTTTTTATTTATTCGTCTGATGAATTAAACGATGTTTTATCTTTGACATAACACAGTTGTATATCCCTCAATAGATAATTGACACAAAGATTATTTGTGGTTCAATCTATAAAATATCATGGAAACACTATGGTGTATGCCAGATTAAAAATTAAAAGGATTTTGAGAATGATACGATGTTCAGAGCAGGTTCAATGTCAAAAGATAGTGTGTTGCCGCTAAGATTGTGGTAGGTGAATAAATCAGGCTGCAAGAAATTTACTGTTAAGCTCTCGTGTTTTATACTGTAAATTGAATCGTTGTTAAGAAATCGTTCTGAGATGAAATCACGGTTTCTTTCAGCCAAAGCAAAGGTATCAATAAGGCCGAAGCCAAAACCGGCCCATGCTCCGGCACTTCCGCCATACTGCAACCCTTTTACGATCGATTTATTTCCGATGAGCATTATAGCAGAACCGATTGCAGCTCCAACTCCAGCTCCGTAGACCGTATCAAGCAGAATAATAATAGATGAATTACTGCCGTCGTTAAAAGTGCCGCTAATAAAGAACTGTTGTCCCTGTGGAAGTGTGGCTACATCGTAAATAGCAAATCCGGTACCAGCCAGAATACCTGTGCCAAGGCCAATCCGTAGTGGGGCAAAATTATTACTGTTCTGAAGGCCCATGGTAGCTGTTCCGAGAATAGTTCCGGTTACAGCTCCATTTAATATATTACCACCAATAAGTTCACCCGACTGAGCTGAAGATTTATTGGGTAAACCGAAACATATCAAACCGATAAGTAATATATAGAATATTGTTTTTTTCATAAATCAGGTTACGTTAGAACGAAATGAAAATAAGAAATTTTTGTTTAAGTGGGATTGCTCAGTGCAACAGGTAGTATTTTACCATTATAAAACTGATGTCCATTCAAAATAAAATCGGCAAGATATGTTCCCATCTCTTTGGGCTGCACAGGTGCTTTTATTCCGGGAAATGCTTGTTCAACCATTTCTGTTTGAACCGCACCAAGACACAGGCAGTTAACGGCAATCATTTTTTCGGAAAGTTCAGCGGCCAGACATTCTGTTAGAATAGTAAGTGCCCCTTTTGAAGCACTGTATCCACTCAATCCCGGGAATTTTTCACTGCCTTGAAAACCACCCATACTGCTGATATTTAATATATGAGCTCCTTCGGAAAAGTGTGGCAGGAGGTCTCGAGTAAGACGAACCGGACCCATTAAATTTACATCAAGCTGAAGTTGCCAGTCTTCATCGGTTAAATCCGAAAATGGTTTATTCACAAGGATACCTGCGTTGTGAATAAGGCCATCAATATTGATTCGATTTTTTCCCAGATATTCAGAAATGTCTTGTATGGATCCGGGTTGAGTGATGTCAAGGCTTAAAACAGAAATTAAGCCGGGATTCGTTTGGTGAAGCTTTTTTAGTTTAATTTCAGACCGGGCAATGGCAGTAACCTTACATCCGCGACCGGCAAGTATAACAGCTGCTTCATATCCGATACCACGGCTGGCACCCGTAATGATAATGTGTTTTTCCATCAATGAATTATTATGGTGATCATTTTTTTTACCCTGTAAAATTCACAAAAAAAAGGGATTTTTACCCACAAAGTTTCAACAGAAAAATGGGGAATTATAAAAAGCCTTGCCCTACTTAAATTTCCTGGTGAATAACGCGGGTTTGATAATAAGAACAACATACATTGAAAATCATTCAAATTGTTTTTTTCTATTGAAAGCGGATTATCTTACTTCGAATATTATTTAACCTGATAATTCAAAAGGCACAGAATTAACCAGAGATCAAAATGAAGAATCTTGAAACGAAACTGCGGGAAAACATCAAAAGCCTGAAGCCATACATTTCCGGTAAAACCATCGCCGAAGTGAAAGCTATTTATCAGCCCGCTCAGATTTCCAAACTGGCTTCCAATGAAAATCGGCTTGGTTTCAGCAAACTTGTGAAGGATTCCGTTTTAAAAGCACTGGATGGGATTCATGATTATCCAGATCCCCTCGCACTTCAGTTGCGGCGAGAACTTGCCCGGAGATATGGTGTTGACGAAAAAGAAATATTACTGGGTGCAGGGTCTGAAAGTCTCATCTCTATTATTTGCCGTACTTTTTTTCAAGATCATGAAAACGCAATTACCGCCGACGCAACATTTGTAGGTTTTTTTCTGCAGGCCGGTGTGCGAGGAATAGAAGTTAAAAAAGTACCTGTTACAAATGAATATAAATTTGACGTGCTGAAAATATTAAATAAGGTGAATGAGAGTACAAAAATGGTTTACATCGCTAATCCCAACAACCCGACAGGTACTTATTTAAACCAAAAAGAGTACGACTATCTTTTATCCGGCCTGCCGGATGATGTACTTCTGATTGTTGATGAAGCCTATTTTGAGTATGCTCAGCCGGTAACGGATTATCCGAATGCACTTGCGAATCGGCGAGAAAATGTGATTGTACTCCGAACTTTCTCGAAAGCTTACGGACTCGCGGGATTCAGAATCGGTTATGCTGTCACCAATGAAATTTTGATTCGAGAGATGACCAAAACCAAATTAACCTTTGAGCCAGCCACCCCTGCCCAGGCAGCAGCACTGGCATCACTGCAGGATGAGGAGTTCATCAACAGGAGTGTGGATATGGTTGAGAAAGGGAAAGAACGGTTGTATGATTTTTTTGATCTGCAGGGAGTGAAATATGTAAAGTCTGCAGCAAATTCAGTTCTGATGGTTTTAGAGAGTGATCAACAGGCGGAGATTTTTACTCAAAATATGCTGGCGGAGGGAGTTATTTTGAGGCACGTAAACGTTTTTGGTTTGCCACACTGTGTCCGTATCACAATCGGAACAGAGAGGGAAATGAACCATTTCGAAGAAAGCTTTCTGACAACCCATCAACTATTATTTTTGAATAATGAAGATTGATGTTATCCTGATCCAGACACGGTACAACTGAATAATAACAGAACTATACAGTGACAGACAATCAACCTAATTTAACGCCCGGATAGCGGGACTGATTTAAAGTGTAATAACAGTTACTAATAAATCATAAATATAAACACAGGTCTTCTTCTCTTTTTTTGACCGAGCATCGAAGTATATTCCCGTTAATTCAGACTTTTCCTTTCAAATAGTGATCCCTCTCTTCTTTCGGTAATTTTTCGATGGCATATCGCAGCATTGAGTCCGCTTTTTCATATTGATAAACAAGAATCAGGAGTCCGGTTAGCCGAACTTCATGTAATTTTGATTTGAGTAGTTTTTTGACTTCTTCCAGAGAGAGGTTTCTGTGTTTATGGGCAATTTTTCTCTGATCGGGAACCCGTAAACCAAGGAATTTGTCTACTTCGGCATACTCACCGGGTCCCGTCTTAAAAAAACGGAGGCTGTGTTTGGCAATACCGGGATCAGCAATTTCCCGAAGGAGTGAGATAACTGTTTCTGAAGTGTTCATGTTGGTAAGGGCTTGAATTTAAAAAAAAGAGAGAAAATCTATATTTTACAATTATAAAAAGAGTATTTGTGGATCGTTGTTTAAAAAAAATGCCTCCACGCTTGATACGGTAAAGACTCTGCCTGCGCATAAAATGCAAAGCTTTTTTCTGTTTTCAGGGATCTCATTGAGGTAATAGTGGACTATAAGGCTATAATATCAATTTGCCCACAACAAACCCTGAAGCACATATCTTGTATAAATAACAATTCATTATCAGACGAAATATGGAATTTGTAGAACTGATTCAATCCACTTTATACTATCTGCTCATCACTATTGCCGGAATTTTCGTAATTGTAAATCCGCTGACCACGGCATTTGTGTTTATGTCTTTAACAACAGATATGAGTGAACAGCAGAGAAATGAGACCGCACTGAAATCAACCAAAATTGCAACTGCGCTCTTTTTTGTGTTTGCGCTTCTTGGAGGTGTGATCTTTCAGCTTTTTGGTATCACACTTGCGGCATTCCGAATCGCCGGAGGTATTATCTTGTTTGGAATAGCGATGAGTATGTTAACAAGCGGGGAAAAAGAGGATAAAAGTGATATGAAATCGAAGGGCGAAATGACCGATGATATATCGGTCATTCCTCTGGCTATTCCATTCATTAGCGGGCCGGGTTCCATTGCCACAGTGATGATTCTGACCAGTGAAGCCCCTACAATTTATCATACAGGCCTGGTATTTATTGCCGTTCTGATTACTACCGTTAGCTGCTACTATTCGATGGTTTATTCCAAAGTAATTGTGCGCTATCTCGGGGAATCGGGCAAACAGATAATCACTAAACTTTTTGGTTTGATTCTTGCCGTTATTGCGGTCCAGTTTGTGATCAACGGAATTGTAAATGCAATGGCCGATCACGGTATTGAATTAACGGGAGTCTGAGTTTGGTCAATCAGCCAGGATGTATGATTGTGCGAGTTTCTCATAATCAGCCACCTGATTCTCTTGCCAAGCTTTATCTTCGCTCATTTCTTCAGCCATCAGCCGGGCAACTTCGGGCGCCATTTCCACACTGGCTTTGGCATCAAGCAAAAGGGCTCGGGTTCGGCGTGAGAGAATATCTTCAACCGTCATTGCCATTTCGTTTCGTGTTCCCCAGACTACTTCGGCTTTCAGGTAGGGGAGGCGTTCATGCAGTGGTTCACCCAATTCCGGTTTTTCTTTGATCAGTTTGTCGATTTCAACCCGGTCTGAACCGTAGTAATGGAGTGGATCGTTCATGTCAACATTTTTAAGCCAGCCGTGTATTCTCAGGTTTTCGGTAACACACTCCTTCATATTTAGTCCGGCAACAGTTGCGGCCTGATCGATGGTGTCTTGTCCCATTTTACGATAGGTGGTCCATTTGCCACCGGTAATCGTTACCAGACCAGACTCGGAAATCATCAGAGAGTGGTCACGTGAAATGGAAGCTGTATTTTTCCCGCTGCCAGCTTTTACAAGGGGGCGGAGTCCCGCAAAAACACTTCTTACATCCTTTCGTGTTGGGTTGCCGGTGAGGTACTGAGATGCATGTTTGAGGATAAACTCAATTTCATGTTCCAGTGCTTTAGGCTCCAGTGATGGTTTATCTATGGGAGTATCTGTGGTACCGACAACAATTTTTCCATTCCAGGGGACTGCAAAAAGCACTCTTCCATCATCTGTGTGTGGAACCATAATCGCAGATTCACCCGGTGAAAATTCTTTGTCGATAACAATATGAATACCCTGGCTCGGAGAAATAATCGGTTTGGCATCGGGTTTGTCCATTTTGAGGATATTGTCGGTAAATACTCCGGTAGCGTTGATTACCACGCGTGCATTTATCTCGAGCTTTTCTCCGTTCAACTGGTTTTGTACGGTAACGCCGTCCACCATACCGTTCGATTTTTTCAGCCCGGTCACTTTCATGTAGTTGATAAGAGTGGCACCGTGGTCGGCTGCGGTCTGAACCAGATTGATAGCCAACCGGGAGTCATCGAACTGTCCGTCAAAATAGATCACACCACCACGTAATCCCTTCTGTTCAAGTGTGGGAAGTCGTTCTATAGTTTTTTTCAGGGAGAGATTCTTCGACGGCCCCAAACCCAGTTTGCCCGCGAGCATGTCGTAGACTTTCATTCCAACGCCATAAAATGGCCCTTCCCACCAATCATAATTGGGAACGATAAACGATTGGTTGCGAACCAGGTGTGGAGCGTTCTGTATCAGTAGTCCGCGTTCTCGAAGTGCTTCTAAAACAAGTGAAACATTACCCTGCTGAAGATACCGGACACCGCCATGAACCAGTTTTGTAGATCGGCTGGACGTCCCTTTTGAAAAGTCGTGTTGTTCAAGCAGGAGGGTGCTATATCCGCGTGTTGCGGCATCTACAGCGGCTCCAAGCCCTGTTGCGCCTCCCCCAATGATGATAATATCGAAATAGCCGGTTTTTGCTTTTACCAGCTTCAGCATTTCAGCTCTGTTTAGAATCATAAATCATTCCTTATTGATAAAATATGGCTGTTTTTAATTAAAAAGTTTGACCCTGATAATCTGTACAAGATGGTCGGTCAACGGTTTCTGCAGATGTACTGATAACTATTTTTCAGACCAGGCTTTGGCGGCTTTAAGTGCCCTGTTCCAGCCGGAGATCAGTTCATCGGCTTTTTCCACGGCCATTTCGGAATCAAACTGACGGTCTACCTGCCACTGTTCTTTAATTTCATCGGCATCTTCCCAGTAGCCAACAGCGAGACCTGCCAGGTAGGCAGCTCCCAAAGCGGTTGTTTCAAGGATTTTTGGCCTTACAACCGGAGCCTGCAATACATCTGCCTGAAACTGCATAAGCAAGTTATTTGCTGTAGCTCCTCCATCAACACGTAATTCGCGGATTTCAATCCCGGAGTCGGCCTCCATCGATTTTAGCACATCCAGTGCCTGATAGGCGATGCCTTCAAGTGCAGCACGTGCGATATGACCGGAGTTGGTACCTCGAGTAAGGCCCACCATGGTTCCCCTTGCATGCTGATTCCAGTGCGGAGCGCCAAGCCCTGCAAAGGCTGGAACCAGGTAAACGCCATCGTTGTCATCAACCGAGGCGGCGAGCTTTTCGATGTCGGCTGATTTACGGATCAGGCCGAGCTCATCCCGGAGCCACTGAACCACTGCTCCGGCAATAAAAATACTTCCTTCGAGTGCATATTCCACTTTTCCGTCAACTTCCCAGGCGATGGTGGTAAGCAGGTTGTTTTTGGATTTTATGGGTTTGTCTCCGGTATTCATCACCATGAAACAGCCGGTGCCATAGGTGTTCTTTACCATGCCCGATTCGATGCAACGCTGACCAAACAGTGCGGCCTGCTGATCTCCCGCTATTCCGGCAATGGGTACTTCGGAAGCGAATATGGTAGTTTTTGTTTTTCCATATATTTCGCTCGAAGGCTTTACCTCAGGCAGCAAGTTCTCCGGGATATCCAGAATTTCGAGTAACTCACGATCCCAATCTAAGTCGTGAATATTATAGATCATGGTGCGGGAGGCGTTCGTCACATCGGTGATGTGATGTTTGCCGCGGGTAAAGTTCCAGACCAGCCAGGTATCCATCGTGCCGAAGGCGAGTTCCCCGTTTTCAGCCCTTTCCCGGACTCCATCAACATTATCCAGAATCCATTTGATTTTGGTTCCGGAGAAATAAGAGTCCAAAATCAGTCCGGTTTTATCCTGAAATTTTTCGGTCAGCCCTTCTTTTTTAAGCTGATCGCAGTAATCGGAAGTTCTCCGGTCCTGCCAGACGATGGCGTTATACACCGGTTTGCCCGTTTTTCGGTCCCAGATCAGCGTGGTTTCGCGCTGGTTAGTGATGCCGATTCCTGCTATGTTGGTTCCGTTCAGACCGGCACTGGTGATCGCCTCAGCGGCTACCCCGGCTTGTGTGGACCAGATTTCATTGCCGTCATGTTCTACCCAGCCCGCTTTGGGATAAATCTGTTTAAACTCTTTTTGTGCGGTGGATATAATTTCTCCTTTCTTATCGAAAACAATTGCGCGAGAACTGGTTGTGCCCTGATCCAGGGCCAAAATATACTGCTTTGCCATGTTGATAGCCTCCTTGGTTGCTGGTTAGCTCATGTATAATTTTACAGAGAAACAATTTGAAAAACCGCTTCCACAAAATCAAATGAACAATTACAATTTGAAAGATTTGGTTTTCATTATGCTTGTTTTAGTCTGCTTTATTCAAAAATAATAGTGGATTGGTTTTATCGCTCTGTTCAAGATCAAGATACATCAAACAAAGATTAAATTATTTTAGGTATTGACACGTACTGTGCACCGACTGTTAACGATTTTTATAAAATGTTCATTCTTGACACAGCATTAGTTAGTTTTGATTAAAAAGGTTTATTGATATAGATTGTGCTGTATTCAATTAAAGGCCAATACATTGAATGACAGGTTCCATGTCAAGTGTTACCAACAAGCCATTCAAATGAAAATATATTCAAAATGAAGTATACAGAGACTTCTTTTTTGCGCACTTACTTCAACGTTTGGTTCAACCGAATCAGCAGTTATACCGGAAATAGATCCCTAATTCAGAAAAACGTTTTTATGCCGTTTGCTTCGGTATTTCTTCTTCTGTTTTTATATGCATTTCATACTACAGAGGATGGCGATACCGAAAGGCCGAATATTGTCTTTGCTTTTGCAGATGACTGGGGAGTTCATGCAAGTATTTATGAAACGGCCGGGATTCAAACACCAAACTTTGATCGGGTGGCTGAAGCGGGGGTGCGGTTTGACAGGGCTTTTATGGATGCTCCAAGCTGTACTCCTGCAAGAGGAGCCGTTCTCACAGGTCAGCACATTTGGAGGCTTGGCCCCGGTGCAAATCTTCATAGTGAATTACCGGCTGACATCCCCGTTTATCCGGACCTGCTTGAAGAGTCTGGCTATTATGTTGGATACACCAGGAAGGGATGGAGTCCCGGTAATGTGGAAGCAGGGGGGCGTGATCGAAATCCCGCAGGGCCACATTTTGATGATTTTGAGAATTTTTTGGAAAACAGGCCGGAAGATCAGCCATTCTCTTTCTGGTTTGGAAGCCAGGACCCTCATCGAAGTGTTCGTCCGGGAGAACTTCACCTGGAGAAAGGGATTGATCCCAGCGAGGTAGAGTTGCCCGCAAAATATCCTGATGTTCCCGAGGTGCGGGAAGATATCGCTGAATATTATGCCCAGGTACAGCGATTCGACAGGGAAATGGGTAAGCTGATAGAGAAACTGGAAGAGATTGGAGAACTGGAAAATACCCTGTTCGTTATTGGCAGTGATCACGGCTGGCCATTTCCGAGGGGTAAGTCTAATTTATACGATGACGGAACCCATGTGCCTCTTGCGATCTGGTGGCCGAAAAGGATGGATGAAATGGGAACGGGTGGACGCATCATCAACGATTTTGTTCTGAAAAGCGATCTTGCACCGACATTTCTCGAGGCAGCAGGTCTAAAGCCTCCACGTGAAATGACCGGACGAAGCCTGATGCCAATTCTGGATTCTGACCGTGAGGGCCGGGTTCAGGGCTACCGCACCTATGTGTTACTGGCAAAGGAACGCCACCACGGATTGGCCCGAGAGGGTGGGAAAGGGTATCCAAGCAGAGCAATCCGGACGGAGGATTTTCTTCTGATCCGTAATTTTGAACCCGAAAGGTGGCCGCTTGGAGCTCCCTATATCAGTTCAAGCCAGGGTATTTTTTCCGATTCTGATGACGGACTGACCCGGCAATATCTGATTGAATATGCAAATGATCCTGATGTTAAGCCCTATTTTCTGCGAATTTTTGATAAACGCCCTGAACTGGAGCTCTACGACCTTAGGAATGATCCGGATCAGTTAAACAATGTTGCCGAAGATTCCGAATATCGGACGGTGAAAGATCAGCTTTTGAACTTGCTGAAATCGGAACTCCGGGCGTTGGGGGATCCTCGTATTTTTGGAGAAGGCGATAAATTCGATGAGTATCCCTATCATGTCGGCTACGGCAAAGAGCAGGTTGATCCGCCGCCACAATTGCGGGAAGTTCTGGAATTTGACTGATCATTTCAGACTTTGCTAAGCCCATTTGGATTTAATTTTCAACAGTGAAACTAACGGGTTCAGGTTGTTCGATACCAAAATGCTCAATTGTTAATTCATTACTTGAAATTTTTTTAAATAAAACAGCGATTCTCAGGTCGGTTCTCAGCATCGCTTTCAGTACAAGATTCCGGTTACGGTCGGAAAAATGAGGTAAGCCGGAGAGCAGCAGGCCTGTTACCTCAGGGGATTGAATGTCAGACAATCCGCTGATCGCTCCCATATGCAGATGGTCATCGAGGTCTGGGTCTAAATACGATTGTAGTTCAGGAATGCTTTTTTCAGGGCTGTCCATTGCAAGAATCCGCAGGGCATCATAACGCCATGGATTGGGAACTTCAGGATTTGCTGCTATTTGATAGGATTTCTCTATAGCATACTTCCATCGTTCACTCAAAATGTGATCGGCCTGTAGAATATCATGAATTCGGGATTTGGGCCAAATGCCTTGACGGCTGATTCCGTTCACAATCCCTCCACCCAAAACAACCGTCTGCCAGTTAAGCAGTTTCTCTCCCGGTTTCGGAAGTGAAATTTCCAGGATTTCCAGAAGTTCGGAATCTGTATTTCGTTCTCCCGCTGCTACCGTAACACGAAATATCCAGGGGATACGCTTTGTTTCTTCCCGTGTTTCGGATTCGAGATCCCGAATCAATTCTGTTAAAATTTCCGAAGCCAAACAGGGATATTCATCGATTAGATCCCGCCGTTTTTTTTCCTCTATATTGTTGTTTAATAGCATTGATGCAATTTCGGCTGCCTGCATATCTGAATTGTAATCAGCGGCATTTTGTTTGTTGCATGCGGTGAACAACCATCCGGCGACCAGCAGGCAGAAAAACACTGGTATAAAGCTTTTGTGAATCATAGTATTTGAGATACTTTGAATCGAAAAAGTATTAACATACTGCAGGCTTGGCAGCTCCACTAACTGTTGTTATTGATTTTTAATAAAACTGATCAAGTCGGCCATCTCCTCAACAGAGATCTGCTGTTCAAGCCCCTCAGGCATGGCTGATTCCTGCATCGCTTCCATACTCTCGATATTGCCGCGCGAAATGGTCGTCTCTTGTCCGGCCGGGTTCCGGAATGTAACGGAACCCGGAGATTCGGATACAATGGTTCCCTGCAGGATTGATCCGTCGCTTTGAACCACACTCCACTGCTGATAACCGGCTGCAATTTCTGAGTTTGGCATCAGAATACTGACCAAAAGACTTTCCGTATTACTGCTGCGTGATCCGGCGAGATCTGGGCCAAATGGCACACCGGCTTCTCCGTTTATCTGATGGCACATCGCACATGCACGTTCATAGACGGCACGCCCTCTTTCAGGATTGCCTTCTAACTCTTCCACATCCATGTATTTGGCTACAACCTCCGAGCGGGGTACGTCAGGCAACCCCAGCAGATTTTGAGCTTTCAGTCGAAGTTCATCATCAGAGTGAAGCATCAGGCGATTGGTTTGGGCAGGGGTGACTGCCGAACGCTGAACCGAACCTTGTTCCACAGCATCCAATACCAAGGCAATTCGTTCATCATCTTCCAGAAGTGCTTCCATTGCTGCTGACTGTACAGAAGGAGTCATACGGTTCCAATGTGACAGTAAAAATTCACCGATGTGGCCGCCATCAATATGGCGCAATGCACGGGCAGCCGCTTCCTGAACGGGGGCGGGTTCACGCGGATGAATCAGTTCTGTCAGCAGACTCTCGTAGTGGTTGGAACCGGCGAGTTCAAGCAGTCCTATCGCATCACTTCGCAAATCTGCATCTTCATCACGATCTGATGCAATCACTTCAGCGCGGTGAAAGATCTGACCTCCAACATCTCCATCGGGTGGCCCCACAACCGCAAGCACTTGTCTTGCGGCACTTCGAAGCGTGGATTCATCAGGAAGAAGTGAAATTGTTGCCACTGTTTCGCGGACAAAGTAGATGGAATCGCCCGGATCATCTCCGCGCCTTAAGCCGTCAGCAAGGCCATTCATACTCGCAGCCTGCCACCAGCTATTTTCTGAACTTTCGAAGTCTGACAAAGAATCGATCAGAAAGCGAACTTCTTCCGGGCTCTGACGGACACCGATCAGCATACCGAGACGCTCAAAATAGGTTTGGTGGCCATCGTTTTCCTGGTTCGAAAATCGTGTAAGGGCTTCATCAAACAGTGAACTATAGTTAAGACCAGGTGCAGAAAGTGCGGCCATCTGCATCCATTCATCGTCAATATATTCATAGAGAAGATTTTCCCGAACCCGTCGTGCTTCGTCTGTATCAAGTTCACCGAGTGTTGCAAGAAGCTGAAATCGGACTCTGGGATCAGAATCGCTCTCCATTTCAAAAAGCTGTGCAGCAAGACTGGTATTGTCATGCAGATGTAGTTCGGCAAGTCGGATTGCTTGTTCCCTTACCCGGGGTGAAGAGTCGCTCAGCATATTTTCAATCAGTAAGGGGGTAAGCGCGTCCAGGCCATTAAGGGTCCAGAGTGCGTGGGAGCGGCCCTCCGGTAGATTGGAAGAAATGGCAAGCTGTTCGAGTGGCTCAACGGATGTTACATCTCTGCGATCAACGAGAAGGCGTTGTGCTGTGCGTCTCCACCAGATGTTTTCGTGCTCAAGGTACTTTACCAGTTCGGAAGATTCCATCTCTCCGAGGTTTAACTGTCCCGGCCATGATGGGGATTCGGTTCCTTTGGCTGTGATTCTGTAAATTCGCCCGCGGTCGCTTCCGTCATAAAGTATCCCGGCTTCCAGTACCTCTTCCGATAAAAACCGGGGCTGTTCAATCACTTCACGGTAGTAATCGATCACGTATAGGGCACCATCCGGTCCGATGTAGGAATTGACAGGACGAAACCATCGGTCGGTGGATGCCAGAAATTCCCGGTCTTCGTGCATTCTCTGCGCATTGAGCGTGGTTCCATCTTCGATGATTCTGTCGGCATGAACCAGGTTGTGTGCGGGTTCAGCTACAAATGTAGCTCCCTGATATTCCGGCGGGAATGCTCCCCCAAGGTAACACTTGATTCCGCATGTTGCGGTTGTTGTGCCTTCAAGTGTAAAAAGTTCATGGCGCGGGTCTTTTGTGATGGGAAAAACATCTGTCACCGATCCATGATCCGAAATGTTTGCCGTGGATGGAGCTACCAGAAGGTCAGGGTTTCGGCGAAGATATTTGGAGTCTATCACTTCCTGGTAAACATGATTGTTCCACGCAGCATATAGCGGACGCCCGAAGGCATCGAAGGTATGACCAAATTGTGATGCAGATGAGGTGGATTCCCATTCAAAACTGTCTGGACGGAATCGTATATTTGAACTTCCCGCCAGCCGATCCTCACCAGGCTGATCTTTAAAGTAAGGCCTGCTGCTGCCCATTCGATGCGCTGCATAAATCCAGTTGTCCAGACCGTATTTTGGTGTGTTGATACCAAGCTGTGGATTGCCGCGGGCGAAACCGCTCATGATAATCTGTTTCAGGTCAGCTTTGCCGTCGCCGGTTGTGTCTTCGAAATAGATGATGTCGGGCGCATCGGTTACCAGAATTCCCTGTTTCCACCTCATTACACCCCGTGGTGCCTGGAGACTGTCCACAAAAATAGTGCTTTGATCCGGGAATCCGTCACCCGTGGTATCTTCCAGCAGTCGTATGGTTCCGTAACCGCCAAGTTTTTCCGGATAGCCGGGATCCTGTACAACATAGATACGGCCCATCTCATCCACATCCATCCCGACAGGGTCCTGAATAAGAGGTTCAGAGGCGAAAAGTTCGATTTGGAAACCCTCCGCAATTTCAAATGTACTGATAGCCTCATCAGGTTCACAGGGGGAAGTTTCACAAATGAGGTTTCTTTCTGAACAACTGCTGAATATTCCAAAGCATAAAATAGCAGCAAATATATTGAGAGAGCCGCGTTGAATTGATTTCATAAACCGGATTAATAGTTTAGAATAAACATTCGTGAATCGATTTGATGATCTCGAGTCATAGTAACTTTATATACAAGAACAAACCCGGGAACCCTGACAACGGCTGCCGAATCTTTCAAAGAAAACTAAAATTAAGTCTGAAATTTTCAGTCATGAAGGGCACGAAGTTCATCCGGGGTCCAGATATCGCGGCGATCGCTGGTTGCAGACCGGATTTCATGTATGACTCCGGGTTCAACAGGAGACGCATTGTTCCCCCAGGATTGTCTCATGAAGGTTAAAATAGCGGCCACATCTTCATCCGGAAGAAAAGCATGCCCCGGCATATCATTTGGGATATTTTCACCCTGCTCGGCGGCCCCGCCGTTAAATCCATGAAGAACGATGCGTACCAGTTTAGCAGGATCGCCATTTACCCAATCGCTGCCCGCAAGTGTGGTTCCAACTCCTGTCATTCCCTGCCCTTCTGTCCCGTGACAGGCTGAGCAGGTGGGATAAAGTAATTGGCCTCTGTTATAAAGTTTCGCTGCTTCTTCAGTTAAGTGATCGGGAATTCCAACGGGGCGTTCTTCTATTGCTTCATCCAGCTTTGTAAAAAATTCACCAAACTCTTCTCTGTCGTCTGCATTCCAGCCAAATTCATCCTGCAACAATTGTTTAAAGGGTTCTTCCCTGTGATAAATTCCAGTAAGTGCCATTTCCCGGAAATAAGGGCTCACGGCATGTTTATCCAATATAGCTGCCATTAGGGAGAGAGCCTGTTCACTGTCTGATTCTCCCAGCGAAGCGAGTAGCTGCAATTTAACGTAGGGAGCTTCTTCATTTTCATTCAATTCTTCCAGCAGGGAGAGGATTTCTCCGGAATTTTCTGCTATTTCCGGCTCCAGAATACGTAAAGCAGCTGCCCGGACTCTGGGGTGAGTATCGTGCAAAGCCTGAGCGGCTGTTTCGGTCAGTTGGTTTTTGGAGTACACAGACCGGTCAAATCCTTCAAGGGTCCACAGTGCGTGAAGTCGGGTCACATCTTTTTCGGAGTGATTGAGGGCCATCTCTTCAAGTCCGGAGATCAGGTGATCTGGTGAGCACATTGTGAGTACCTGCTGGGCCTGATCCCGCAATAAACCATTTTCGTGACGCAGGTAGGCAGCCACTTCAGATGCTGTCATCTGACTGAACCTGGAGGTGTTGAAATTTCTGTCCTGATCCTCCCGGTAGATGCGATAAATCCGTCCGAATTTACCAGTTGGAATCTCCAGGTCGCGTTCCAGTGCGTATTCAGCGAGATAGTCAGTTACCCAAAGTACATAGTCGTAGAGGCCTCTGTACAGATCCACAACATAGATGGAGCCGTCGGGTGCATTGTAAATATTCACGGGCCTGAACCGTTCATCAGTGGAAGTCAAAAACTCCCGGTTTTCGTAGGCAAAGCGGGCTTCTGTATCGATTTCGGCGGGATCTGATTCAAGAATCATCCGTTTTATCAAATTCCCAGCGGCTACGGGTGTAAATGCATTGCCGCGATACTCTTCCCCAAACTGATCACCACGATAGATGAGTGTGGAGGAGATACCGGCTCCAATTCGAAGGGTACCATCTTCTCTGGTGACATCTCCAACGTTGTAGCCACGATTAACCCCGGTGGGATGTGCGGGCCACATCGGTTCATGAGGGGCAATCCTGGCATTGTTGCCACTTGTTAAATCGAAAAATGGATGCCGGTCGCTGTACGCGTAAGGAACCAGGTGGGCATGAAGCGGCCAGGAATTACTCGATGAGTACAGGCGCCCCCAGTCATCCTGGGCCATATCCCATTGCCCCAAAGGAGGGAATGTTTTGGTTTGCCACTGTCCGTCAACCCTGCGGATACTTGGAAAGTGTGAGTTGTGAATCCAGTTGTCCATCGCCCAGAAAAGCGCACTGGGGCCGCTTTGAGGGGAGCGTGGGGTGGTGTATTCATTGGAAATGATTTCTTCGGTATCCCCTTTTCCATCGCCGGTTGTGTCACGGATAAATAGTAGGTTAGGCGGCGCACCGAGCAGGATTCCGTCGTTCAACACTTTAATTGATCTCGGCAGCAGCACATCTTCATAAAAAACTTTGTGAGAATCCATTTTTCCGTCACCGTTGGTGTCTTCAAGAACCACAACATTGCCTTTTGGTGCATCTTCAATGAGTGCCCGGAGTGCTGCAGCTCGTTCTTCGGTCCTCTCGCCGGTTGTTTCCAGAATTTCCCGCACATTGCCAGCATTATAGGCCGGCATGTTGATCACCCATAGCCTGCCGTCTGCATCGATATCCATCGCTACAGGGTCAATAACCATCGGTTCATGAGCAACCACTTCGATATTAAAACCGTCTTCAAGTTTAAATCTTTCCAGAGCCTGTTCCGGGGTTAGGGGCGGGACTTTCAGCTCAGCATATAAATTATAATCGGTTTCTCCCGGATGGTCATCAGCTGAAGCCGTTATATTTGTATAGAAAGTAAGGCAGTTTTCCCCGAGAGTGGCATCGTCATCCCGTAAGAATAGAAGAAAAATGATAATAGCGGTGGTGATGAGCAATACAGCATACAGGAGATATTTCAAATTAGACATGATTTACTGTTCTGATTGGATCATTCAAAGATAACCGTGTGTAAATAAAATTTATAAAAACGAATTACGCGTAAAATTCAAAACCTGGTATATGTGATGAGAAAGAAGCTCCCGAAATAAGGAGCCGGTATGCATCGGGATTGCTGTGAGTTTCTGTAAAACACGGATTCATACTATAAATATACATGAAAACTCCGTGTTACCCCGACAATGGTTTGGAAGAATCTTGTTTATTCTGAAAAAACGGTTGGTTGATGTATGGCAGAAAAGATGGGGAAAGTGCTTATAGCAGGATTCAAAATTCGCTAAGTCGGGTATCGAATATCGCCTATATCGTTCAATCAAAAGATTTTTCGATATGTGCGATATAACGACGTAACGATATTCGAATTGGCATGCAATAAATCGCCCGGCAGAGGATTGGATATATTTAAAATTTGCTCAATCAATCCGAATAAAATGCCTTTACCCGATCTCTCAGGTTAAAACCGCTGCTCATGACTTCGCCATAGGCGCCGGCACTTCGAATGGCAACCAGATCGCCCCGCTGAAGTTCGGGAAGACGTATGCTCTTGCGGAACGTGTCGGAAGTTTCGCAGATGGGGCCGACCACATCGTAGACTTTTTTTTCTTTTTCGCTGGTCAGGACATCCACACGGTGCTTGGCCTGGTAGAGAGCTGGGCGGATCAGTTCGGTCATACCCGCATCAATCACGGCAAAATGGGTTTTAATACCTTCTTTTACGAATAATACCTGTGAAATGAGGCTGCCGCACTGTCCTACAATACTACGGCCAAGCTCAAAATGCACCTGCTGGCCGTCGCGGATTTCAAGATTACGGTCGAATACATCAAAAAAAGATTTAAAATCTGGAACCGGTTCGTGGTCGGGATCTTCATAATTGATACCGTAACCGCCCCCGAGGTTAATATGCTGCAAAACAATTTCATTCTCTTCAAAAATATTCTGGATGGCATTGGCCCGTTCACACAGCTGAACGAAGGGTTCGAGGTCCTTAATCTGCGAACCGATATGGAAATGAATACCGGTGAGACTGACAGCGTCCAGGTTTGGCAGCATTTCAAAAAGCCGGGGCAGTTTTTCCACATTCACCCCGAACTTGTTTTCATTCAGGCCCGTGGTGATATATTTGTGCGTTTTAGCCTCTACATTTGGGTTGAGACGGATGGAAACATTGGCTGTTTTTCCTGCATCTTTGGCAAGCTGGTTCAGCACCTCCAGTTCCTGCAGAGATTCACAATTAAAAGAGTAGATGTCGTAGTCAAGGCCGGTACGGATCTCTGCATCGGTTTTTCCCACTCCTGCAAAGGCGATTTGATCAGGACGAAAACCCGCTTCAATGGCCCGTTCAATTTCCCGGCCGCTTACGC
>SLGL01000499.1 GCA_007123785.1 Balneolaceae bacterium | reverse complement strand
TTTACTGTTTTACTACAGAATGATCTCCTATGTGTATTTCACCGTTCACATTCACCGTCTCAGCCTGGTTTCCTATAGTGGAACGGTTCAAAGTACTTCCTTCTAATCTTGCATTTTTCTGAATGATGGAATGCTTTATCGTACTGTTTTTGATCACAGTTCCTGTCTCAATGCTAACGTTCGGCCCGATTTCACTCCCTGAAATTTCCGTACCTTCACCGATAAATACCGGCGGGTGGATGGTTGTACCTTGATAGCTTCCGTAAGAGTGGTTCTCTTTGGCCAGAATTTCACCGGTAGTATTCAGCCAGGCGGGAAGCGTACCGCAGTCGAGCCATTCATCCACAGTGGCTTTTTTGAAGGTTTTACCACCTTTCAAAAGACGGTCCAGTGCATCGGTAAGCTGATATTCACCACCGTGGCCGGTCACATTGTTATCAAGCAGGTACTGAATCTCCTTGTTTAGGTCTTCACCTTTCTTGAAGTAATAGACCCCAATAATCGCAAGTTTGGAAATCGGTTTAGTCGGTTTTTCCACAAAATCGGTGATTGTATCTCCGTCATGAACGGCCACACCGAATCGTGATGGGTCATCCACCTCTTTCAGCCATATAACGCTGTCGGCATCATCAACTGATACTTTTTCTTTGGAGTCGAAAAGTGTATCGGCAAAAACGATAATGACTTCACCGTTCAGATCTTCACCGGCACAGGAGACAGCATGAGCGGTACCCATTGCCGTTTCCTGCACTCGAAAAATGGCTTTGGCATTGTGCCGGTCACTCATTTCCTGCAGTGCCTGTTTGATTTCTTTACCAAAATCTGGCCCGAGGATATACACAATCTCGGTGATGGTGCGATCAAGTGTACGTGCAAACGTTTCGATAATTCTCTCAATAATCATGGTACCTGCAACCGGAAGCAACGGCTTGGGGGTGGTGTGTGAATGGGGGCGTACCCGTGTACCCCGTCCGGCCATTGGAATAATCAGTTTCATAATTTTAAATGTCTTTGATGATGTTAAAGTTTATTAGGCAGAATGCTCTCAGCCATATAAGCGTTACCTTTTGCCTGACAAGAAACACCTTTTAACAGGATGTTTTTTATCTTATGTCCGTATTCTAAATAATGTCAAATTTTGGCATCAATATAACAGATTGAGTATTCATAGTCGACCTGCTCAAAACTGATTTTATAAATCCACAACCAGCAATTTGGAACTTTACACATTTGTAACCAACGGTTTTATACTACTGCTTATCGCAGTTTTCATCCGCCATTCGTTGTACCGGCTTCGCTTTTTTATGCATATGTTTCAGCAGGTTGGTTATAAAACCAACGAAATGCGCGCCTGGCTTTCACAGAACCTGTTTGCGAAGGCAATCACTTCGGAACATCTTCTTTATAACACAATTATACTGCTAATGGCCTACTATCTGGCCGATCGCATCACACTTACCGCCGGTGCCATTATAATGGGAACGTTTACGCTGTTCTGGTTTACGGGAACATCGCGCTACAAGGAAGAAAAAGAGAAAAAGCCTTTGGTTTTTACTCCGCGAATGAAACGCCTTGGTATAACCATTTTGGCAATATTGGGTGCACTTTGGTTTTTGCTGATTGACTTTAGCTATAATATGCTGCCCATGCGCGATTTTGCCGCTCCGTTTGTACGAACCGACCCTTACTTCATTAGTTTTGGACTCATTCTGATCGACATGCTCATCCCGTTTTTTCTGTTTTTGGGAGCATATCTGGTAAAACCTGTGGAGATTTTCATTCAAAATGGGTTCAAAAAGAAAGCAAGAGAGAAGCTTGCATCACTTCCTCATTTAAAAGTAGTTGCCATTACCGGAAGTTACGGCAAAACCAGTACCAAATTCTTGATCGACGCTTTTTTGAAAGAACGAATCAATGTGTGTGTAACCCCGGGGAGTTACAACACACCGATGGGCATCTGCAAGGTAATCAACAACGACCTGGAAGCTCAGCATGAGGTCCTGATTTTGGAGATGGGTGCCCGTTATGAAGGAAACATCAAAGAACTTTGTGAGATTGCAAAACCGGATATTTCTGTGATAACAAACGTGGGTATCTCTCATCTGGAAACGTTTGGTTCAAAAGAGGCAATTGCCAGGGAAAAATCTACCCTCGCAAGCGAACTAAAACCGGGTGGCACCCTGATTCTGAACGGAGATGACCCTCAGGTGCGCCAGATGGCCGGGCTCAGAAATGATGTAAAAACCATATTCACCGGAATGGATGGTCAGGTTCAGGCCTATCAGGTTGTAACGGGTGCTGAAGGAACAAGCTTTTTGATGAAGTGGACTAATGAGGAGACCGGCCAGCCAGAGGAAGAAAAGATCAATACAAGATTGCTCGGCTCGCATAATATCCAGAATCTTCTTCTTGGTGCGGCTGTGGCTCGTGAGTTTGGTATTCGGCTGAAAACAGTGGCTGTGGCCGCATCAAAAATGAAACCGGTGGAGCACAGGCTCGAACTAAAGAGCAGGAACGGCCTTTTGGTGATTGATGATGCCTTTAATTCCAATCCCGTTGGTGCAAAAAATGCAGTGCATGTTTTGGAAAGTTTTTCAGGCGGACGTAAAATCATCATAACCCCCGGTATGATTGAACTGGGTGAACTCGAAGAGGAAGAAAACCGGCGTTTCGGAAGGCATATTGGTAATGCAGCTATTAATCTTGCTATTTTGGTTGGCGAAGAGCAATCACGTCCCATTCTGGAAGGAATCCGATCCACTGACAACGGAAAAGGAATGGAGGTGAAAGTGGTGAACTCACTATTTGAGGCTAACGACTTCCTGAAAGAGTATTCCCGCGACGGCGATGTGGTTCTCTACGAAAATGACCTTCCTGACACCTATAATCGATGATTACAGGGGAGCTGAAACCAGCTGATATATCAAAAATATACAATTCAGTTAATATATTTACTGAGAGAGCAAAGTGATTCCTCCCGACATGTTTGTTCGGGGCAGGCGTGAAACGAAATCCGGGTTAGTGAAGTTGCCAGCAAAGTCAGGCAGGCTTTTTGGGTAAAATTTCTTGATCGACTCTACACTGCTTCATTCATTTTTTGAACATTTTTCTGTAAGGAATTCCCTGTTTCCGGTTCATATATATAAAAAGATAATGAAGATGGAAGCAGAATCGTTTGATGCAAGCAGGTTTTCGGGACGAAGTGTAAAGGAAATGCAGCCCGATGAGCAGCCCCGTGAAAAACTGGTGAAATACGGATCTGAGAGTTTATCTGAAGCAGAATTATTGGCCATTTTGTTGCGGACGGGTACAAAAGGCCTGAATGTAGTGGACACCTCCCGCGCGCTCCTCGAACATTTTAATGGAATCCGCAATCTTTCCCGCCAGAACTGGCAATCTCTGAAAGTAATTCCCGGTATCGCCAAAGTTAAAGCACTTACTCTCGAAGCGGTTTTTGAACTCTCCCGAAGAATCCAGATTGCTTCCCTGGGCGATGAAATCAGGATGGACAGCCCGGAACTGGCAGCCGCGTTTTTCTTCCCCAAATTACGCGATCTGCCCCAGGAACATTTCTATGTGGCTTTCCTGAATAATTCCAGAGTGATGACAGGTTACAAAAAAATTAGTTCCGGGGGCAGCAACTCTACAATTGTTGAGCCGGCAGAGGTCATGCGACAAGCTATTTTAAATCAGGCCAACAGTATTATCCTGGCACATAATCATCCTTCCGGATATCTTAAAGAATCACGGGCAGATATCAGTCTTACAAGAAGGCTCAAAGATGCAGGAGAGATGTTAAAAATTGAGATTGACGATCATATCATCATAGCTGGTGATGGATATCTCAGTTTAAGGCAAAGAGGGTTGGTTTAACGGCATCCATTCAAACCTGCTGGGACTGCCAGAGTTGCGAATTGAAGGAGTAGTATTTTTTAATTAATAAGAGCAGTCAATCGCGACTCTTGCCGCATGGCGATCCCACGACACGGGACAGGAGCCAGGGAAAACTCCGGCCATCCTGCCTGGTCACTGAACAGAAAACATCATCTATACACCCACAAAATTTCCGAAAGATTCTACTTGAAATTTGATAAATGCGGGACGAATTTTTTTAATCGATGAACGGGTTTATCTTATTTTAAAACTTATATCAAATAAATTACAATTGACGTCTTGTTTATCTCAAATCTTTATGAAGGCATTTGATCATAGATAAATTTTTTTCTGAATCTTGTAAGACTGATTCTCTTGAAAATCTGAATGATCAAACAAGAGTTCTCCATTTCTTCTCAAAACAATTTTTTCGACATTCCAATCATTGGGAATAGGGCAGTTTTTTCGCCATATTTTTGGAAAAAACAAAGGATTGATCTTTGTATCTGCGAGAACGCAGAATCACTTTCCTAAATCCTGAAACAAGACTCCTTTGAATAATAAAAAACGTGACGCATTTGGCACTGAGTCCCTTGGCACTCTGCTGCGTCAACAGGCTATTCCGGCATCCGCTGGCATCCTTGTGATGTCGATTTATGGAATTGTGGATACGATCTTCGTAGGACTTTGGGTTGGGTCTCTCGGCATAGCTGCGATAACAGTTGTTCTGCCTATTACGTTTCTGATTGCCAGTATCGGGATGGCCATCGGTGTGGGCGGTGCATCAATCATTTCGCGCGCATTTGGAAAAGGAGAGGACGAAAAAGCATTTCGAACTTTTGGTAACCAGGTAGGGCTCACACTCTGTCTCGGTATATTATTTGTATTGATTGGCTTTTTATTCATCGACCAGATCCTCGCCCTTTTTGGGGGGCGGGGTAACGTGCAGGAACCAGCCCGTGAATATTTCAGAATTATTTTGCTCGGTGTTCCATTTCTTGCCTGGGCAATGATGAGTAACAACGTGATTCGTGCCGAAGGTTTTCCCCGAATGGCGATGTACACGATCATGATCCCTGCCGTCGTTAACATCGCTCTCGATCCCATTTTCATTGTGTGGCTGGACATGGGCCTGGCCGGTGCGGCGTGGGCAACCACCATTTCTTACATCTCAAGTGCTGCATTTGCCACCTGGTTTTTCATGAGAGGTAATTCACAAATGACACTTTCCCGCCAATATTTAAAAACGGATATCGCAATCATCAGGGAAACAGCAGCACTCGGTTCTGTAACTTTTGCAAGACAGGGCACTATCAGCGTGCTTTCTATTGTGTTGAATAACTCACTTTTCTATTACGGGGGAGAGCTTGGTTTGTCAATCTACGGGATTATCGGAAGGCTGATGATGTTCGCCAATTTCCCTGTTTTGGGGATTACACAGGGATTTGTCCCCATTCTGGGTTATAATTACGGAGCCAGGCTGATGGATAGGGTCAGCAAACTGATTCGGCTTTCCATGACATCTGCCACACTTATCGCTCTTGGAATTTTTTCTTTAATTATGATTTTTACCCCACAGATTGTTTCAATTTTCACCAACGAAGGGGAACTGATCCGTGAAACCATCCCTGCCCTTCGGATTGCTTTTTTAGCAACACCGCTTATTGCTATTAATCTGCTTGGGAGTGCATATTTTCAGGCCATTGGCAGAGCGCAACCAGCCCTCATACTTTCTCTCTCCAAGCAGGGTTTTTTACTCATCCCACTGATTTTTTTGCTGCCTCTTGCATTTGGTATCAACGGCATCTGGTTTTCGTTTCCTATAGCTGACATCGGCGCAGCCCTGATCACAATTCTTTTTCTGAGATATGACAAAAAGCGAAATAACGAGATGATGAAGCACCATGCAGACACAGGTGTCAATAAATAAATTCAGACTTTCAGTATTGAGAGAAGGACTTTGATTTGTATATATTATTCATCGCAACTGTAAAATCTGCAAACATTCAGAGAACAACAATCTTGTTATTTTTGTGATAACTAATTGAAGGTGACCATAATATAAACCGGAAGATAATGCCAGGATCAAATCAAAAATTTGCACCGCTTACTAAACTGACGGATGATGAACAGATGCTGAAGGATGCAGCTGCCGAATTTGCCGATACTGTTATTCAGCCGAAAGTGTACGAAATGGAAGAAACTGCAAAACTGGATCCGGAGCTGATCAGGATGTTTTTTGAAATGGGCTTCATGGGTATTGAAATCCCTGAAAAATACGAAGGGGCAGGGGGCTCATTTTTCATGAGCATTGTAGCTATTGAACAGATTTCACGTGTGGATGCCTCGGTGGGTGTGTTTATGGATGTACAGAATACCTTGGTGAACAACGCTTTTCTGAACTGGGGATCTGAGGAAGTAAATGAGCGCTTTTTACCGCAATTGGCCACCGAAAAAGTGGGAGCCTACTGCCTTTCCGAAGCAGGCTCTGGCAGTGATGCTTTTTCACTGAAGTGTTCTGCCAAAGAAGACGGAAATGCCTACATTCTCAATGGGGCTAAACTCTGGATTACTAACGCTGCTGAGGCCGATATTTTCCTTGTATTTGCCAACATCAATCCTGAAGCCGGTTACAGAGGAATTACCTGCTTTGTGGTGGAACGCGGAATGGATGGTTTTTCTGTTTCAAAAAAAGAGAACAAACTTGGAATCCGTGCAAGTTCTACATGCGAGTTACTACTTGAGGATGTGCGCGTGCCCAAAGAAAATATCCTGGGAGAAGCCGGTAATGGATACAAAGTAGCCATCGAAACCCTGAATGAAGGGCGAATTGGTATCGGAGCACAGATGATTGGCATTGCTCAGGCAGCTTATGATGCCACACTTTCCTACACACAAGAGCGCAAACAGTTCGGGAAAGCTATTTCTGAGTTTCAGGCCGTGCAGTTTCAGCTTGCAGAAATGGCCACCAAACTCGAAATGGCGCGTTTACTCGTCTACAATGCAGGCAGAATTAAAGAATCAGGGCAACCCTTTCTCAAAGAAGCAGCGATGGCTAAATATTACAGTGCAGAAGTAGCCGAAAAACTGAGCTCAATGGCTATCGACCTTTTTGGAGGATACGGTTATGTAAAAGAGTATCCAGTGGAAAAATATTACCGTGATTCAAAGATTGGTAAAATCTACGAGGGAACATCTAATATGCAGCTTCAAACGATTGCCAAAATAATTCTGAAAAATTGATCATAAAAGATAATAAATGTGATTGAACCTAATTTGAGCGGATGGTTGAATCTTTGCAAAATCTCAATACAATACTGTTTTTTTAATTG
>SLGL01000393.1 GCA_007123785.1 Balneolaceae bacterium | reverse complement strand
CATACCCGATGATTTTTCTGCAACAAACCGCCGGGTTTCCATGGAGGGACAGGTCTGGTTTGAAGTGGAATCTGATGATGAACATCCTTTCCATATAGAAGCCTACAACAGCGTGGTGAGGGTTCTGGGTACTTCTTTTGTGATGGAATCTTACCCGAAGGAAAAATCAACCCGGGTTGTTGTAAGCGATGGAAAAGTTGCAATAGGAGCCATAAAGACGGGAACTTTTGAGGAAAAAATTATCACAAAAAACCAGGGAGGCCTGCTGATAACAGGACAGGAAATAGAGATTGAAGAGATTCGGGACATTGAACGCTATACAGGATGGAGAAAAGGTAAACTTATTTTTTACGACACTCCCTTCGGGGAAGTAGTTGAACGTCTTGAGAGATGGTACGATGTAGAGTGCATTGTTACAGACCCTGCCATTAAAAAGGAGAAATTTACTTCTGTTTTCGAAGATGAACCTTTGCGGCAGGTACTGGATGTCATTGCCCTTTCGATGAACATCCGGTATGAGATCGATAACCAAACGATAACTTTCAAATCCAACAATCTATAACGGACATAACTACAATGAACACAAAAAAGCTCAACACAATCGTGCTAAAAGCATGCATTGTTTTTCTTTTAATGGGTACAGGAGTAGTATTGCCTGCGACCGGCCAAACCGTTGCCGACAGGCCTTATGAAGATCCGATCGTTTTTAGTGAAGCTCTTTTCGCTGATATGCCTGAGCAAACAAAAAATTTACTCGAACAGACCATCAGGGTAGATTTTCAGGAAATGCCGGTGAGGGATGCTCTCCATGAAATTGCAGAAAAGGCTGAGTTGAAACTCTCTTACAAAGAATCGCTGATTGAGACGGATAAAACCGTATCAATGAGTGAAGAAGAGATCAGCCTGTATGATGCGCTCTGGTACATACTGGAAGGCACTGAAAAGAGGTTTGCCATTTCGCCGGACCGAAGGCTGGTATTGGTTGAATATGATAAACCAAATATCGTGGCTGAAGAGGTGAACGACCGGACTGTACACGGAGTGGTGCGCGATGCCGAAACCGGAGAAAGGCTTTTCGGAGTGAATGTAATTGTTGCAGCTTCCGAAGAGCATACCGGCGGAATCATTGGAACGCAAACCGACGCCGATGGCGCCTGGGATTTGCAGGTACCCGATGAATTGAACACACTTGTATTCACCTATATCGGCTATCAGAGGCTTGAAGTGGATATCGACGGGCGCACGGAAATTAATGTGCAGCTTGTACAGGATGTGGCCATGCTCGATGAAGCCGTGGTTGTAGGTTACGGTACACAGCGGCGTGTAAACCTTTCGGGGGCTGTGGATCAGGTAAGTATGCAGCAGTTCGAAGGACGCTCCATATCGAATATTACACAGGGTCTGCAAGGGTTGGTTCCCAACCTCAATATTGACTATACCGAAGGTGCCCCGGGAACCGAACCGCAAATTAACATCCGCGGATTTACATCGATTAACGGTGGTGAGCCGCTAATTATCATCGATGGTATCCCGGCAGAGACACGTGATCTGAATCGCCTCGATCCTATGGATATTGAAAGTATTTCTGTTCTGAAAGATGCCTCGTCGGCGGCCATTTACGGTGCACGTGCTGCATTTGGTGTGCTGATGATTGAAACTAAAAGGGGAACAAGCGAGGGAATCAGCGTAAGTTTATCATCCAGGGCTTCCTGGGACACCCCCACCATTTTGCCCGACAAAGTTACCGATCCCTACACATATATGAGGTGGCAGGATATGAGTACCAGTGCCACCCCCTGGGATTACATCAATTACAACGATGACATGTACGACTGGGCCCGCCAGCGGTCCGATAATCCGGATAGTACTCCGGCTGTTCGCGAAGATCCGAACAATCCAGGAACCTGGCAGTATATGGGAGACCGTAACTGGACTAATTATTTCCTGTCCGATTACGGAATGTCAACAAACAACACACTAAGCCTCGACGGAACCACCGAAAGCACCAGCTTTTTCCTTTCCGGGTCTTTGGATGATCAGACGGGGGCCCTTCAGATTGCCGAAGATTCCTATCAGCGCTGGAGTGTGCGCAGTAATGTTCAGTACGAAGCATTCGACTGGCTGACTGTTGGTAACCGAACCAACATCGCCCGAAGTGAACGACAGATGCCTTCAGCTATGAGTGATGGTGATACCTGGACGATGTGGGAGTTCTACGACCTGGAACCCATGGGTTGGGATAAAAACCCCGATGGTACCTGGGCCAATAATTCTGTGGGCAGGCTGGGTGCAAGACTCACAGACGGCGGTTACAGCTCAGATAAGTTTGAAAACTATCAAACAACTTTTACAGCACGCTCTAATTTAATCAGAGACATCCTAACATTAAATGCTGATTATACCATTCGGAGTGAATTCAGAAATTACAATTGGGATGAGCGGCGGTATAATGTGGGTTACGGGCCCGATGACATTCGTCAACTGGGTTCCACTCGCGTCTGGAGAAATCGAACGACATACGATTACCAGGTTTTCAACATCTACTCCAACGTGAACCTTGACTTTGACCGTCATCAGATTAGTGGTGTTGCAGGCTTTAACCAGGAAAAAAATGAGACCTATCAGATTATTTCGGATGTGTCTAATGTTATTTCATCTGAACTTCCGTCTCTATCACTCGCACTGGGCGACCCAAGTATAAGTGATCAATACAGAGGCTGGGCTGTTCGGGGTATATTTGGCCGGTTAAATTATATTTTTGATGACAAATATATTATCGAATTTAATGGTCGTTACGACGGTTCATCACGCTTTCCGGGCGACAATCGCTGGGGATTTTTTCCGTCTGGTTCGATTGCATACCGAATTGATCAGGCAGGTTTCATGGACAGGTTCGACTGGCTCGATATGCTAAAGATTCGCGCTTCGTATGGTTCACTGGGTAATCAGGAATTCCATGCATTTGGCCACATTCCGACCATGAGTGCCAGCAACGCAAATTACCTAATTGGCAATTCGCGACCGCTTCAAATCTCTTCACCCCCCCTGGTTTCTTCCAATTATACATGGGAGCAAGTATCCACAAGAAACCTCGGACTTGATATTGATATTTTGGGCAGCCGTCTGACTGCAGCTTTCGACGTGTACGTGCGCGACACCAAAGGCATGTTAACCCTCGGCCGGGAACTGCCCGCTGTATTGGGTACCAGTGAACCGGATGAAAACGCCGCTGACCTGGAAACCAAAGGGTGGGAAATGGCCCTGCACTACAGAGACAACTTTGAACTTTTCGGAGATTCATTTTTCTTTGGTGCACGCTTTACACTGGCCGACAGCCGTGCATACATCACACAATTCGACAACCCCGAACGATTTCTGAATCAGTATTACGAAGGGCAAGAGATCGGAGAGATCTGGGGACTGCGTTATCTCGGCTTGTTTGAAACACAAGAAGAGATCGCCAATCACGCCGATCAGAGCGATATAGTTCCATGGGGCGTGCTGGATATAGTGCCCGGATGGCCAAAATTTGCCGACCTGAATGGTGATGGAGCCGTTCGTGCGGGAGACACCGTGGATGATCCCGGAGACCTGACCGTCATTGGGAATTCACAGGCTCGCTACCGTTTTGGCCTTAACCTTGATTTTGCATTTAAAAACATCGACTTCAGAGCGTTTTTCCAGGGTGTGGGTAAGCGGGATTTTATGCCGTATCATTATCTGTTCTGGGGCTTTTACCAGCAGCCCTACTCCGGTGGTTATACGCACCTTCTCGACTTTTACAGGCCTCAGGATGATCCTGCCGAGATGCGAAACAGGCACTCCCAGGCCTATCTGGATTCTGGCCTGGCCGATGCCAATACTGATGCCAGATTCCCGGTACTTCAGGCATGGCAGCGTGACGTGAATACGTCTGGACTGGGGAACATCGCTGATGATGGTTTTATGCTGGATGCATCCTACCTGCGCCTGAAAAACCTGACAATCGGATACACTCTTCCAAGAGATCTGACGAATACGTTCGGAATACAAAGCCTCAGATTTTATCTGAGTGGTGAAAATCTCTATGAATGGTCGGAAGTGGCCGATATCATCGATCCGGAAGCTATTACAGACGATGGTTTTGGTTATCGCTATCCATTCCAGCGCAGGTATTCCATCGGCGTGAACATCAATTTTTAATCAGAGACTCTGAAAAGATAATATCATGAAAAAAGCAATCGTATTTTTTGGAATCCTGGCAGCAGCCCTCATTTATCAGGGGTGCAGCGACAATTTTCTGGATGTAACACCACAAACAGAGATCGGCAGGGAAAATTTCTTTAACTCTGCCGATGACCTGGATATGTACCTGAACAGCCTGATCAACTGGATCGGTTTTTCGGCAATCTATATCGAGCAATCGGATGATGCCACAACTACCGGAGCCGCAGAATACCGCACCATCATGACCAGTGATGTAAGCTCAAGGCAGATCACATCTGGCTGGAACTGGAACCGGCTCCGGGATATCAACTATTTTCTTGAAAACTTTGAGAATGCCGATCTGCCTCAGGGTGTGCTCAACCATTACGAGGGAGTAGCCCGGTTTCACCGTGCTCGTTTTTACATGGAAAAAGTACAGCGATTTGGGGATGTACCATGGTACGACCAGGTTCTGGGTACAGACGACGAGGAACTCTATAAACCCAGAGATCCCCGCGAATATGTAGTTGACAGAATCTTCGAAGATTACCAGTTTGCGGCCGAACATGTAAATCCGTCAGCACCCATCGGCGCTGTGGATAATATGGTGGTGCGTACTTTTATGGCTCGTCATGCCCTTTATGAAGGAACCTTCCGAAAATATCACGACTATTTGAGCCTGCCGCACCAGCAGTTTCTTGAGATTGCACGGGACCAAGCGAAGTATGTGATGGACAACGGCGGGTATTCCATCTATTCCACCGGGAATCCGGATCAGGATTATGCCACTCTTTTTGCAAGTACCGACCTTCAGGGCAATCCCGAAGTGATTCTTCTGAATCGCAGCATCGAAGGTGAGCGAAACAGCGGCTGGGGTAATACCGGGTTTGGCCATTACGAGCAATCGCATACCAAAGATATTGTTCAGGCCTACCTCATGGCCGACGGAAGCTACTATTCAGAACAGCCCAATTATGAGGAAAACTCGTTTGTAGAGGAGTTTGCAAATCGCGATCCGCGATTGACTCAATCCTTTACCTATCCGGGCTGGATTCTGGAAAATCCAAGTACAACCGCACAGGGTACTGCCGGTCAGCCATATATCCAGCAGATGAGTCAGTTTTTTACCGGCTACCATACGCTGAAATGGTTCATCAACAATCCAAGCGCTGCCTACAGGAACAGCATTGATGTTCCGGTTTTGAGATATGCTGAAGTGCTGCTTACTTATGCCGAAGCCAGGACAGAGCTTGGTGAGATTACCCAAGCCGATCTGGACATGACTATTAACGAGATCCGAAGCCGTGTGGATGTGCCCCCTCTCAGTGTTAATCCGCCCGTTGATCCGGTTCAGGAAGCCCGCTATCCGAATGTTAATTCGCCGGTGCTTCTTGAAATCCGTCGTGAGCGAAGAGTGGAACTCTTTAATGAAAGACACCGCTTTACTGACCTGATGCGTTACCGTGCAGGCCACCTGCTCGAGCAACTGCCGAAAGGCCTCTATTTCGACGGGCTTGGCACACACGATCTGACCGGTGACGGACATCCGGATGTGAAACTGATTCCACACACAGAGTCTATTCCCCCTTCAGAAGATCGTGAACAAAACGATCTTGGGCGTACACTGATTTACTACCGTACGGGACCCTATGGTTCGGATGCACAAGTCTGGCTGGAATTCGGAGATCACGGACCGATTATGGCGCGGGATCATATGGGAACGTTCGAAGATCCCAAACACTACTACCGCCCGGTTCCGCACCGCGATACACAGATTAACCCTAACCTGGAGCAGATTTTTGGCTGGGAATAAGTAAATAACGTGAGTTCGAGATAAAATTTAAGGTATCGTCAGTTTGAGCGCAGTTCCGACCGTTTTTTGGTCGGAACGAAGTCGAAAACTCTATATTTCGACTTCATTTCGCTGGAAAAGCAACATAGGAATTGATACAAAATGATCCCGCGGGCGCTCAATATGACGTTTTAAAATTCCTTAAATCGAACTAATGTTAAGTCAACAACAAACTGTCGGCGCAAAACCTGTCAGGTTTTTTTAAGGTTGAATTCAAAATCGAGCTTTCATGCTCCAAAACTGACAGGTTTCCTCCATTTGTATATGAACAGAAAAAACTGGATCAAAAAAATCAGCCTGGCAGCCGCTTCTTTACTGGCTGCGCCCGCTTTCATATCGGGGAAATCGTCCGGTAAAAAAGAACCGGTATTGACCATTGCTCACATTACCGATGTACACATCCGGCCCGGTGACGATATTCCCGAACGATTCAAATCCTGCATAGAAGAGATCAAAAAAAGGGATGTGGATTTTATCCTGAACGGGGGCGATACCATTCATGCCGCCGATTACGATCATGTAACCCGGGAACAGATGCTCGGGCAGTGGGCTGCCTGGGATGAATGCACCGAAAGATTCGGTTCCCTGCCGGTCCATAGCTGTCTCGGCAACCACGATATGTGGTGGGCCGCACCTGATGAGAATGACGAAATGTACGGCAAAAAGTATGTAGTTGAACGCCTGGGTATTCCCGGTCGCTACTACTCCTTTTCCAAAAACGGCTGGACCTTTTTCATTCTGGATGGCAACAACTCCGGCGTTACTTTAGATAATGAACAGAAAGAGTGGCTCGGACAGGAGCTGGACAATCTGCCCAATGGAAGTCCCGTGCTGCTGATGTCTCACTATCCTGTTTTAACGGTGACCGGGCGCTTTTACCCGAACGATCAGCACTCCGATGCCGATGAACTGGCTCAGCTCTTTTACCGCCACCGGGATAAGGTAAAATGCTGCATCAGCGGACACATGCATTTGCTGGATGAAGCGGTTTACAATGGTATCCGCTATTTTTGCAACGGTGCCATGAGCGGATTCTGGTGGGGTGAAGGAAACGAGCGTTCTGCGGGGAAAGGTTACTATCACGAGACCCCGCCTGGTTATGCCATTTTACACCTGTTTGATGACGGCCGTGTTGAACGAATCTATCACCAGCATGAATACTGATTTTTTTTT
>SLGL01000187.1 GCA_007123785.1 Balneolaceae bacterium | reverse complement strand
CTTCCCGGATAATATTGAAAAAGAGAATCGTTCATAGTGACGGTATGCCCGCTTTCCAGGTGTTCGAGGGTGACCACGGCGTCAAGGGGCTCGGGTGTGTCCATGAACAGACTGTCGCGCACGGCGGTAATGCGCACCCAGTTGATATCCTGCGAAGCGTCCAGGTAGCCGTGGATGGAAAAAGGATACTGATCATTTTGCTGTATGGGATTAAACGGTTCGTTGCAGGCGGTAAGGGCTATGAGAGTGAAAAGGCAAAAGTGAAAAGTGAAAAGGATGTTCGAAACGGAGTTGGGGTATCCCTGACGTTTTGATCCGGAGCAGCAAGCCGCACCCGCTCCGTGCACAGCGCTTTGCTGTTCCCATTGTTCAGAATTCGGTTTTACTCCATGCAGCCTTTTCACTTTTCACTTTTCACTTTTTGCTTCTGCCTGACTCCACAACCCGTTCAACGCTGCCAGGACCCCGACAAGCCTGTCGGGGACGCTTGCAGGTTTCACTATTCACTTATTCGTTTTCAGTTCTGCAATGTATGATTGTTAGTGATCTCCGTTCAGCGTAAACGCAATAAACGCATCACCCTTCGTCGTGCCCACGCGCGTTCCGCCGGCCGCTGCAATTACCACGTATTGCCTGCCGTCAATTTCATACGTTGACGGTGAGGCATGGCCTCCGGCGGGAAGCTGGTATTCCCAGAGAATCTCGCCGGTTTCTTTGTCAAAAGCCCGAAATTTTTCATCCGCGGTGGCGGCAATAAAAACCAGTCCTCCGGCAGTAACAATGGAGCCGCCGAGATTCTGGGTTCCGGTCGGGGGAATTCCTTTTTCGGTCAATTCCTCAAATTCTCCCAGCGGTACTTTCCAGACCAGTTCACCGGTGTTCAAATTGATGGCATTGAGCGATCCCCACGGAGGAGCGGTTGCAAAGTATCCGTCCTCGTCCAGAAAAAGCTGGTAGGCGGTATCCACATCATGACGATAGGTATAGCTGCCCTCTTGCGGCTCCCCGCCGGATGTGATATTCCCCTCTTCATCCACATCAAACAGATAGGCAATGATCGCTTCTTTTTCCTCTTCGGAAAGAAACGGAAACGGAGGCATATCTCCCTGTCCGGTATCCAGGATCTCCATAATATCGGAACCGTTAAAACGCTCCTCTGCCTGTTCGAGTGAAGGAAACTGAGTTGGCTGCCGGCCCCCGGGAGTGCTGTGACAGCTTGCACAATTGGCTAAATAAACTGACTGGCCTCTGGCAGCGATATCTTCAGGGTCAGCGGCCGGAACCTGAACTCTTCGCAGGGAAAAAATGCTTCCGAATTCATTCGCATTGATATAGAGCATATTGGTTTCGGGATCGTAGGAGGCGCCTCCCCATAAAGCACCGCCGCGGGTTCCGGGATAGAACAGGGTTTCCTGTTCACTGACCGGCGTAAACAATCCTTCGTAATGCAGTTCTCTGAAACGCTGGCGGGCGTATTCATTGGCTTCCGGCGAAATGTTGGTCAGATCATCCTCGGTGATATGCTGACGTACAATCGGTTCCGGTTTCAACGGAAAAAGCTGGGTTGGCCAGGATTCCTCACCATCAATATCGGATTGCGGAACCGGGCGCTCTTCCACGGGGAAAAGAGGTTCACCGGTTTCGCGGTCCAGTACAAACACAAAGCCCTGTTTGGTCACCTGTGCTACCGCATCGATCTCTCTTCCGTCAATCTCGACAGTTACAAGATTGGCGGGTGCCGGCAGGTCGTAGTCCCAAAGATCGTGAGGGATAACCTGGTAATGCCATATGCGCTCACCTGTATTTGCATCCAAGGCCAAAACCGAGTTACCAAACAGGTGTGCGCCCTCACCGCGTGTACCCGGTGTGTAAAAGTCGGGGGCAGGAGAGCCGGTCGGGACAAACACAATTTCCCTTTCGGTATCGAGGCTCATTCCGGCCCAGTTATTGGTGCCCCCAGCCAGTTGCCAGGCATCACTTCCCCAGGTGTCGTATCCATATTCTCCGGGGTGAGGGATGGTATGAAAAATCCATGCGATCTCCCCGGTTCGGGTATTGTAAGCCCTGATATGTCCCGGTGCGGCACCTCTGCCTTCACCCACCGTAGAGCCCATGATCAACAGATCATTGTGAATGATGCCCGGCGATGAGTAACTTACTGAAATAAGGCCCGGATCTCTGTCCAGTCCTTCCCGCATGTCTATAATTCCCTCATTTCCGAATTCAGAAACCGGCCGACCGGTTTTCGCATCAATGGCATACAGAAAAGAGCCTGCCGAGAAAAAAATCCGTTTATCATTTCCGTCTTCCCAGTACACCACACCCCGGTTCACACCCCGCGGAGTTTCTCCTTCAAACGGGTCGAAAATCCAGAGCAGCTCACCGGTGGTCGCGTCCAGGGCTGTCAGTTTGATGACAGGTGTGGTAAGATACATTACACCATCCACAATAATCGGGTTGTTCTGGCTGCCGGAAAAAATCCAGTCGATCTCATCGTGATCGCCTGAATTGTAGATCCATGCCACCTCAAGCTGGTTCACATTGTCGCGGTTGATCTGGTCAAGTGAAGAATAACTGGTGCTGGCGGCGTCCCCTTTGTAGACCTTCCATGTTCGGTGGGGGTCATCTTCCTGCTGGCATGAAACGAACGTCAAAAAAATCAGCATCGAAATGAGCAAAACAGGTTTCTTTGTGATGGAATCTGGGTTCATTGTGAAAATGGCTGTCTAAGGTGTTCTGGTTGAGTGTTCTGATATTGCTGTGTAATCTATAAAAGTGTGGATTAGTCATCGGAATAGTCGATCCGGGATCAACCCAATCATCATAACTGGAACGTTTTTCGAAAAACTCGTCCGATGGCTTACCTGTCGTTTTAACTTTGACCCGATACAAATAAATCAAAAAAAAACAGATAATGGATACATTTGGATGATTTTTGTTGATCCGGATTCTTACCTTTCCGCAAAGGCGGCATCGGACAGAATCATTCTAATTTTAAATTGGAATTTGATTTATCATTTATTTCTGCGGTTATTTTAACTGAACCGGGTTCGTTAAACGGTACCCTGCTGAGCTGTAAGGCCTGCCAGGAGGGAAAGATGTTAATTTTTTCTTTTGTAGAAAATTACTTGTTTATTCTTTCCTTGGAGTTTATATACATTATATTTTCTTTCAAGTCAATTTTTTGGGAGTGAATCTTGAAAGGTTCATGATAAATATCAGGTTATGGAAAGTATCAGGCTCATTTCAATTGTTGTCATCATTCTTGGCGTAAATTTCGCTTGTACCTCAAAAGATGATGAAGATGTTACTGCTGACGGGGTTTCCGGTGAAAAAACCGAATTGGAAATCGTTTATAATGAGGAGGATGAAACCATTTCGGTTTACCGGGCCGGTGAAACCGAGCCAATCCTCACACAGCATACACGAGCAGATTTCCGGCCGTACATTCATCCCATTGCAGCCCCTGACGGAAGGGGAGTTCTTACAGAAGACAGTCCCGGACATCACACTCATCAAACAGGCCTTTACTGGGGGTTTACACGGATGAACGGCCGCGACTTTTTTCACAACCCGGATGGGGATTACTGGAGAAAGGTTTCAGCTGGCATCGTTCAGCATTCAGATCATCTTCACGGAAGCCGGTTTCATGACCATGATCATGATCATAGCCACGATCACGGATTTGCCGGTTTTGATGAAGAATCAGACGGAACCGTGCAATGGCAAACGGTTTACGACCTGCTTGATGAAAATGGTGAGGCAATGCTGACCGAAACGCAAAACTGGTCGATTTCTGAGTCCGGCGGAAAGTATATCCTGGACCTGGAGTGGAGAGGACGGGCGCATACGGATATCACCATTTCGGAATTTGATTATGGCGGGCTGTTTCTTCGTATGCCCTGGCGGGAGGGAATGCCCGCAGAAGTGGTCAATGCAGTGCGCGACCGGAATGAACGGGCAGAAGGCCAGCGTGCCATGTGGCTGAACCTTTCCATGCAGGTGGAAGGCCGCGATGATTATGCACACATTGCCATATTCGACCATTCAGGTAATGAAGGTTTTCCGACACCCTGGCGGGTTGACGGGCAATTCGGAGTGGGGCCGTCAAAAGCTGTAGACGGGGATTGGCATATCGAAGAAGGAGAGATCGAAGTGATCCGTTACCGAATCGTAGTATATACCGGGGAGTTCAGCGATGTAGAGGTCACGGCTGCCTGGGAGGATTATGTAGAGAATCACGGTACCTATTCAACCGCGGTAATGTGGGGATTTGCACGGCGGGCAGGAATGGAAGCCGAATTTTTAACCCCGGATGAAGCCGCTGCAAATATGACTCTCCTCGACGGATTCAACGTAACCGCATGGGCCGGAGAACCGCAAATCACCACGCCAATGGCGTTTGCATGGGACGACCGCGGACGGCTCTGGGTGGCTGAGAATAACGATTATGAAACAAGGGGCACCGGTTTTTCTGCGGCTGGTAACAGCCGGATTCTGATACTGGAAGATACCAATCATGACGGATATGCCGACAGCCGGAAAGTATTTCTGGAGGGTATTGCTTTCCCGGCAGCCATTGCCATCGGGTATGACGGGCTTTTTCTCGGTGCACCGCCCAATTTGCTGTTTGTTCCGTTTGATGAAGAGGACAGCGACAAGGCCGACATCGACAACATAGACGTACTGCTGACGGGCTGGGGAATTGACGATCGCCATGAAACCATCAACAGCCTGCACTGGGGACCCGACGGCTGGCTTTATGGGCTGCATGGAATTTTTACACATTCAAAAGTCGGGAAGCCCAAACCCGGAATCCAGCGGGTCTATACTCATAATGATCCATTCCCCGATTCGCTGGATGACCTTCTGGATGGCGAGGGAATCGAGCTGAACGGCGGAGTGTGGCGGTACCATCCGTTGAAAGACCGTTTTGAAGTTGTTGCGCACGGTCTCAGCAATCCCTGGGGTATTGATCACGATGCAAAAGGACAGCTTTTTGCAACGGCATGTGTCATTCCGCACCTCTGGCACATTGTTCCCGGAGGAGCCTATCACCGTCAGGGCGGCTCGCATTTCAATCCTTACGTGTATGAGGATATCAAAACGATTGCCGACCACCGCCACCGTTCGGCCCACGGCGGGGCAAGCATCTACCTTTCGGATGCCTTTCCGGAGGATCATTTCGGCCGGATTTTCATGGCCAATATTCACGAACACGCTGTTTTATCGGATATTCTGGAACGATCCGGTTCCGGTTTTACGGCCAGTCACGGTGATGATTTTGCGCTGGCGAATAATGCGGCGTGGGTCGGTTTCAGCACGGAAATCGGGCCCGATGGAGGCCTCTATATTCTGGACTGGCACGACCGGGACATTTGCGGTACTTCGGTGCAAAACGAAGACACCGGCCGGATTTTTAAAATCATGCCGGAACAGTCTCTGGCTGAGGAGTGGGAAGGACGCTATCAGGATGTGTCTGAGATGACGGATGATCAGCTTGTTGCCCTTCAAACCAAAAACAGTGCCTGGCATGCGCGCCGGGCACGTGTCAATTTGCAATACCGCGCATCGAAAGGGGAGCTGGCGGAAGGCACTCATGAAAAACTGCACGCGATGTTTCAGGACGAGTCCAATCCCGACTGGCGGCTCCGGGCGATGTGGACTCTGCATGTTTCGGAAGGGTTCAGCGAAGATAACCTGATCGGGGCGCTGGACGATGAAGATGAATACATCAGAAGCTGGGCAGTTCAGTTGCTTGCGGAGGATTTCTCTCCGCCACAGGCTGCACTGTCGAAATTCACTCAAATGGCTGAAAATGACGAATCGCCGGTCGTCAGGCTCTATCTGGCCTCCCTTCTGCAGCGGCTCGATTATGATTTGCGCTGGGACATAGCTGAACACCTGATGCTTTGGAGCGAAGACTCGGATGACCACAACATTCCCAACATCCTGTGGCTTGGGTTTGAACCGCTTGTGGAGCTGGATCCGGAGCGTGCTCTTTCTCTGGCAGGGCAAAGTGAAATTCCCATAATTGCCCGGTTTACCGCTCGACGAGCTGTGGACGCTGATGCGTTCGAACCGCTTGTGGATGTGATCGGAAGCCGTCCGCAGAGGCAGATTAGCTTTCTGGAAGGCCTTCGCGACGGGCTGGAGGGGCGACGGTCGGATCTGAGCTCGCCACCCAATTGGGCTGGTGTCTATGAGCAGCTCAGGCAGTCGGATGAAGCAAGAGTGGCAAGTCTGGCACTGGATGTGGCCCAGCAATTCGGTGATGCGGATGCCTCGCTTCAATTCCTGGCAATCCTGAGAGACAGTGATGCCCCGCCTGAACAACGCCGCGAAGCCCTCAGGGTCCTGGCAGAGGAGCAGTACCCGGAAGTGATCGATGACATTCCAGACCTGCTCGATGATCACGATATGCGGATTGCAGCCATCCGGGCCGTAGCCGGATTTAATGAGGAGCAGCTTGGAAACATGCTTTTGGAACGGTACACCGGATTTAACAATGCCAAAAAAAATGAAACCATCCGGGCAATGGCTTCAAGGCCTCTGTACGGCCGGCTGCTCACAGGGGCTTTGGAAGATGGGGAAATCCCGAAACGCGATGTGCCGGTTGATGTGGCCCGCCAGTTGCAGCGTGTGGTGGGTGTGGGATTTGTGGATGTATGGGGGCCGATTGCCGATGATCTCACAGATGAAGAACGTGCTTATGCCGAATACAGTGAACTATTGACCGAAGAGGCCATTGCAAATGCCGATGCCCGCCGCGGGCGTGTTGTCTATCAGCGTACCTGCGGGCCTTGCCATCAAATGTATGATGAAGGCGGAGAAATCGGCCCGGACCTTACCGGTTCGAACCGGCACAATGTGGATTATATTTTGAGAATGGTCATCAATCCCAATGAAGTGATCGCCGATGCCTACAGGCTGGTGGTCATCACGATGCGCGACGGCCGAACGTGGTCAGGCAATGTTGTATCGGAAAGTGAACGCCAGCTCACCCTCCGCACAGTAGGGCTTGATGAGGTGGTGATCAATAAATCCGACATCCAGACCCGGGAAGATACCGAGGTCTCCCTGATGCCGCCTCGGTTGTTTGATACCCTGACCGATGAAGAAGTGCTGGATCTGGTTAAATATCTGCAAACGGATGCACAGGTTGCCCTTTCGGGTGAGAAGTAAATATCAAAAGTTCTGGATAAAAGTATGTTAACCAACCTACCCT
>SLGL01000298.1 GCA_007123785.1 Balneolaceae bacterium | reverse complement strand
CTTCGAGAACCACTTGACCTGTTTTAAAAAATGGATGTAGTACTACAAATTGTTGTTTATAAATAATAGAGGTTGATTTTATAGATTTTTCAGAATTTGAGTTAAACGCATCAGATGGGAGCATATCTGTTTGGCGCTTTGATATTCAACCTGACAATGACCGCGGCATCCCGACCTCTCGCAGTACCCACCAGATCTGTCAGCGTTGTGAACCAAAAGAATTCCCTTTAACGGTTAGAGAAAGCCCGGAGTGACACCGGCCAGATCGTCATTTCGTTAATCAAGTACTCACTGTCAAGGCTTATGTGAGCTTCAAATCAGGCAAATCAACCTTTCAAACGACAAAAATCAATGCTGCAACAAGGCCGGGAATGACGCCGGCAATCAGCAGTATAATCAGTGGCAGGCTCTCTTTCAGCCCGACAAAAAAAGCAAATATAAATCCTTTTATGATTGTGTTCACCGCAGATGCAAGTACGATCCCCATCACGGCTATATTATGACTGAGCTCATCGATAGCAAGCCTTGAAAGGGAGAGTGTAATGGCATCAACATCCATTAACCCGGAAATAATTGACAGTGCGTAAATTCCACTTTCCCCAAACCAGTCGAGCATGGCGGCTGCCAGGAACATTATGACGGCCAGCAGAAAACCGAACTTCAGGGCCATTGTGATTTTAAAAGGGTTATCGAGCTTCAGCTCCGGTTCCACATCTTTGTGGCTGCCGGTTTGCCAGAGCCAGAATCCTCCGCCAAGAACACAGAAAAACATAACGGTAACCGGAAGCCAGAGCAATTCGAGCAGGGCCGGGTTCACCACAGCCACCTCAACCAAAACACGAATAAACATGATGGAAGAGGCGATCATGACACCGCCCATGAAGAGTTTTTTTACGGAGTATTGCCGGGCGAAGTGCGACAAGCTCAGTGTAACTGCAGTGGATGAAGCCAGTCCGCCCGTAATGGATGTAACCAGGGTACCAAGGCGATTCCCAACATACTTGATGGCAAAGTATCCGACAAAGGAGATACCACAGATCAGAACCACCATCAGCCAGATCCAATAGGGATTGATCGCTTCCCACGGGCCGAATCCCCGGTTTGGAAGAAGCGGCAACAGAATCACTGAAATAATGAGCAGCTTGATACCTGCATAAATTTCATCCGTTTCGATATTTCGCAGCCAGGTATGGAGCACCGGTTTCATTCCAAGCAGTGCCACAGCCACTACCGATGCACCAAGTGCGATCTGGTAATAACCGATTGCTGCCCATGCCGCCAAAGCGAATGTCAGCATCATCGAAAAAGCTGTGGTGGTTCCAAGGTCACCGCTTTCCCGGGCTTCCAGTATGTGTCCCGCCACAATCATAATTGCCACCGCAAGAAATGAAACAGCGAGAAACCAGACACCCAATGCCTCGGCCACAAGTGCACAAACTCCGCCAAGCAGCCCGATCAGACTGAAAGTGCGTAATCCGGCCACACGAACCCCCTCCTCTTCCTGGCGGCCGCTCCACCCCCGCTCAATACCAATCAAGAGGCCGATTGCGAGAGCTGAAAGAAGCTGGATGATAATTTCAATGTCCTCGGTTAATTCCATGATTAAATTTAAATGAACAATCGTAAAAAAAGCGGATACTGTAATCCGCTTTTTTTGATTCTGATGTTATCAACAAAACATAAAAAAGAAATTCTCAACCTCATATAATTTCAATTTAATTTAATCCGCAACCTCACGCAGGTAGTTCAGAATCTCGTCGAGATCGGCCCGGCTGGCGTAGTTACCCTGGTAAATCACTCCTTCGATAGCGCCATGAAAGGGAATTGATTCGAGTGGATTAGAACTAAGCAGGATCAGATCGGCGCGGTAACCGGGAGCAATCTTTCCGGTTTTGTCTTCTTCACCAAGGTAAACACCAACATTTACCGTTCCGGTTTTAATCGCTTCAAACGGACTAAGCCCTGCATCTACTAGAATAGCCATCTCTCTGTGGGCGGAGTATCCCGGCGGGTTGAAGATTTGAGGAGCATCGGCACCCAGCATCAAGCCGGCCCCGGCTTCGTGAAGGGCCAGCGTAATCTGCTTGCGAAGTTCCAGGAAACGCCTTGCCTGGTCGTCATCGTAGAGATCGTGGGCACGATTGTCGCGAACCCGTTGAGACCAGTTTTCCACAAGGTCTGACGGAAGAAGGTTCATTCCGGGCCACTGCTGCATCTCTTCCACGGAAATTTCAGGATTAAACATATTTTCAAGTAGCGTATTGGTGGGTACATTCCAGACACCGGCTTCTGCGGTTATACGAGCAGCTTCTTCAATCAGGTTTTCATCCGCGTGGGGAGTCAGATCATAACCAAAGAAAATAATGGGTGGATCATCTCTTAGTGCAGCATCACCTGCCAGGAATTCCATGTAACGATCCAGGTGATCTATACTGCCTTTTCCTGCCTCGAGGCTTCGTTCCAGGCCCACTTCGTAGGAGATATGGCCCGAAAAATCGATCCCCAGGCTGTTGGCTTCGTCCGTTGCCGCCTCAAATACTTCCAGACTCAGACCGGGATGAAATTTCAGCAGATCATAACCGGCTTCGTGCTGGTCTCGAACCATCTGCCGTGCCGTTTCGGGATCAGGCGCCGAGTTTCCGCTAAGCGAGGGACCCGATGTGAAAATTCTGGGACTAAAAAGTTCTCCCGCAGCGGCTCGTTCGCGCAGTTCGAGATGTGCAGGATTACCAAGCATTCCACGGATAGTTGTAATGCCTTGTGAAAGGTAGAGGGCAAGAGTGTTTTCCATCATCACCTGCCCCTGGTTAGGTGAGGGAATGTGAGCATGCATCTCAGCAAGTCCGGGAATCACGTAATAATCTCCCTCCACAATCTCGGCATTTTCCGGAATATTAGCATCGCCATCCGGACCGATCCATTCAATTTCACCATTGGAAATAATGAGGGTCTGATTTTCAAGAATCTCCTCATTTTCCATTGTTAGCACGTTCACTCCTCTGATTACAAGCGGATCGGCAAAAACAGCACCGGCACACATTATAAGCAAAAGGCACGTTGCAACCAGGTTTCGAAGTATTGCAGCCATAGTTGAAATGTTTGGTTATGAGTTGTTTATACCTGTTTTAAGAAGAAATAACTTATTCAGTTAAAATCCATTCAATCAATAAAACAGATTTATCCTGCATTATTCAAAAAAATTTGATTGGATTTAATTCTGCGTCCATCAATAAGAACCATCTTCCAATAATTGAGTTTAATTCTACATCACGGTCAGACCACTAATAATTTTTCAGGATACTTTTGATCATTATCACTCCACCCACTCCCCGTTCAGCATCACGCGGGCAATGTTGTACATGCTTCGAATATCCCGATCGGGAGCACCGTCCACAAGTACCAGATCGGCTATTTTTCCGGCTTCAATACTGCCGATACGCTGATCCGAGCGCAAATAGCGCGCATTTCGAATCGTGCTGCTGCTGATCACTTCCAGCGGACTCATCCCGGCTTCTTCCAGCATCTCCATTTCCCTCTGGTACGACCACCCGAAATCGGCATGACGAATTCCATACACGTGTGAACCGTTTACTATGGTCATGCCCGAGCGATAGGCCATTTCCGTAAATTTCATCATATTTCGAAAACCTTCCACGTGGAAATCTTCCACATCCTCCTCTCCTTCACGCCGTTCAAACAGGGCCAGTGTGGGCGAGAAAATCACATTGTTACGGATGGCAAGATCAATCACTTCCTGCACGCGCTCATGTTCCAGGTCTATTTTCGACCACAATTTGTAGCGTCCGTCTCCGCGGGCGTTATCATCGGCTTTTACCGCATCTTTAAACTCCTGCGCATCAGCAGAGTCGGCCAGTGCGGTTCCAAACGACGTTACATGCTCAATGCCGTTTACACCGGCCCGGATAGCATCATCGGCATCCACCAGCTCAAGATGTGCCATCACAGGAACCCCGGCTTCCCTGGCAGCTTCGGTTACATCTTCGTAATATTCAAGCGGAAGCCTGTAGTAAATTTTGATTCCGGTACCGCCTTCTTCCACATGGCTGCGAACCGTTTCACGGGCATGATCTCCATCCTTCACCACCACCGCCTGCTGAGGCCACACCGGCGGATAACCGTCCAGGTGCGCCCCGGTCAGAAAGACTCTCGGAAGAGATTTCCCGGCAAAATCAAGAGACTGATAAAACCCAAACGGATGGCCTGGATCACGCAGGGAAGTGATACCCCTCTGCAGATAGTCGTGGAGCAGTTCATTATTCATTATAGAGTGAAAGTGTGCATCGATCAGCCCCGGAATAAGAGTTTTGCCAGATGCATCGAACTGTTCGGCATCTTCGGGAATCTCAACATCACCACGGGCCCCCGCTGCTTTGATCCGGTTGTTCTGTACAACCACCACGGCATCTTCCACTGGCAATCCGCCAAGTCCGTCAACCAGACGGGCACCTGAAATCGCAATGGCCGGCTTTTCATCAGGAGCCTCACGCGGGTTGACCTCCTCCAAAGGCTTGATCAGCATCGACCGGAGCTCATCAATAAGTACTTGCTGCATCTCCGGACCGAAGCGGTTGTAATCGAAAGGTTTTTTGAACCGGAGATGATCTCCAGCCCCCAGCTGGTCAAACACCGGACGCGCACTGTTTACAGCCTGCAGCACATCAGCAGGATCGGCCTGGCTGTCAATTTCCGGAGTGATAACCGAAACCCGCCTCGGGGCAATGGCTGCAATCACCTCATGATAGTCGTATGGAACACGCTCTTCCATCCCGATAAAATCGGCCAGCCAGGGCTGAAGCGGATAATGCTCAGACCACCGCGCCAGTCCGCCTGTATGCTTCTCTTCTGTATCGACCCTCATTGGTGTGAAACCGGCAATTGAAATGACTCCGTTAATCCGTTCATCAAGAGCCGCCGCGTGGAGTGCGGGCCTCCCTCCCATCGCATAACCGAGCAGGTAGATCTGATCGGTATCCAGAAATCCGGCATCACCAAACTCATCATATTCAGTGAGCGGTTCCAGCATCAGTGCATTTACGGCCTGTTTTATATCCTGCACCTTTTTGCCGAGGAGCGTCCACCCGGGGTATCGCTCATAAAACCGTGTAGCTTCTTCAATTCGGGCTCCATGGCCAATCTGGTCGAAGGCAAATACAGCATAACCCCTGGCCGCCAGTGCAAGATAGGTTGGATGATCGCGCCGGTAGGCCGCCCGGTATCCGAGGGCATTCGAAATGGGGTGAACCCAGATAATCACAGGAAGCTTTTCACCCCGTTCAACCTGCTCCTCAGGATAAAAAATGTCTCCCGCGATATAGTTTCCAAAGTTAAGAGAGAGTGAGCCGATCCCCTCCATTGCCGACTCCGGTGTCCGCCTGCTGAGCATACTCGAAATATAATCCCTCTCCGATCCGTAACTTCCCGGAAAACTAACCGCTTCGGGCGGAGCGGCTCCAAACCCTGCGCGGATGCGATGTCGAATATCCTCTGCTTTCTCTTCCCATTGCTGATGGAATCCGGATGGATCAAGGCCGGCAGTCACATCCTCCACTCCCTCTACGGGAAAATCTTCAGGATTGTACCGCTCCGGGGTGTTCCGTACCCAGTCTTCGAAGACCGGATAGACCGGTTCGCTGGCCACATTTTCAAGGGGCTTTCGGTTGAACTGCACATCCAGCCAGTCGAGGTACTCTTCCATATCCCGTGCTTTCGTTTCATGCGTTCCGGGGCGATAGAGAAGCTGCAGGTTCTCCCCGGCCCCCATCAGCTCGTACGCCTTTTTTGCAGATCTGTAGGAGTGTTCGATATCCCAGATACTCTCCACATTGTCATTTATCGCAAGGGTGTAAAGAAAAGGTGTGGGTGCGTTGGCGGCCACCATATTGGGTGTATCAAGCGGAAGTTTGTGCTCGCGGCCGGGAAAAAATCGGAGCCGGGGATGAAACCAATTGGGAAATCGCCGTGTGATAATCTCGGCCCCTTCGCCAAATTCTGCCTCTGAAAAGGAACGAAACGTATTGACTCCTCCTGCACCCGAACTGCTCGAAATAATCGCATCAAACCGCGGATCAAGCGCCCCCGCGATTACGGAAAGTTTGCCGTTTCGTGAATGGCCTGTCAGAGCTACTTTATCCTGATCAATCACATCCAGTGTCTCCAGGTAATCCAGAACCCGGCTGGCAGCCCATGCCCGGCGAGCCATCAGTGACCAGTCGTAATCGGGATAGATATCGAGCCAGGCTTCGGTATCATCGCGGGAATCGGCACCGGAATAGACCACTCCGGCATATCCGCGGCTCACCGCCACAAGTGCCCAGCGCCGGTGGTTGTCCTGCGTCATAAAAACGGGAAACGGTCCTTCGCCCTTCGGTAGAATCAGTTCAAAAGAAAGAGTCGCTTCATGATCCGGGCCGAATTCCAATACCAGCTCATGAACCGTGGCCCGCTCCTCTTCACGGATTTTTTCCTCTTTCACGCGAAGGTTTTGCGGAGGATCCGGCACCTGGCCAATAAAATATTGTTTCATCAGCTCCCGGATCTCATCCTGCCGCTGAGGCCAGTCGGCGGCAGTGGTTACCCGTTCACCGTTATTCATCCGGAGCGGATCTGGAATGAACGGAATGCTCTCCATCGCATCAAAATCGGGCGGCAGTTCACCGGTCTTTTCCAGCCACTCTTTCCACTCGTTTACATCATCCCGCCATTCGTTATCTCCCGGAAACAATAGGTGAAGTTCCTCAAGAAAAGCCCTTTGCCGTTCTTCTGTTTCCGTTTCACTGTTTGACTGAGCTACTGCCGCACAGATTCCAATCATTAAAATTCCAGCACAAAAAGCACACCGAAGTGCTGCTCCGCGAACATCCCACGATTCCCACATATAAAATCTGATTTTTATTAACGATTCATTTCCGGTGCATTTGAGAATATGCACCACCTCAGACAATTAAAGAAATTGAAGGCATTTATGAAAAAGGTTTCAAGCCTTTATCAGGGAATGTAGTTACAAGTTTGCACAAGCGAGACCTTTACACTATCGGTGCAGTTTAACCTCATCCTGATGGACCCATCCCCCGGCCTGCCGCAACTGCACGGTACAATTTCGCAGCGTTTGACAGGGTGTTTTTTTAAAAAAGTTTATATTGAATTATAAGTTGATAACAATTAGGTGCATATCGTTTTCAAATAATTTTAGTGTGAGAAATGCGGGTTAG
>SLGL01000426.1 GCA_007123785.1 Balneolaceae bacterium | reverse complement strand
GTTATTTGTGTTATAAAAAAATGCAGAGTGTATTTGCGGCGAAATTTGTCCCTCAGCTGCGTTGAAGCTAAAATGACGTGCTCAACGTACTCAGGTACGTTTCCGCTGCCATGTCAGCTTCTCCTTGCTGAGAAAAAAATTTCTTGGTGAGAAATCCGGGCTAAATCAACAACACAGGGCATCGTCCTGTGTGCAGCCGGCGCGGGTTAATAAGTCAATCCTGAAAGGGCAAAGGCCTGCTCATCGTCCCGGTGAGGTTTACGCCCTTTCAGAAAGCAGAATGAAACGATTCCCCCAGATACCTTGTCTGGAACAGACGTAAGACGGAATTCAAATAAAAAAACTATGAAGTCATTCTGATTCTTCCGAATTAATATCATCAGTTAAACAGTCTTCTGAGCAGATCCCTGGCCCCATCTTCAACATAGTCGCGTACAATCCGCTCGACGGTTTCGGTATCGGGTCGGATTTGAGGATTGGCTGTTGTTCCTGTAATACGGACCGGCACAGCCATCCTTCCATCCTCTAATTGAAGTGCATCTGCAGCCCTGCTCGATATAACTGTTGCAATTCCCCGTTTGAACTGCTCCGGAAGCAGCAGGGTGGCCCGGTAGTTGATCTGGTCAGAAACCATGTTCAGTGTACCCTCAAGTTCAACACCGAGGTTGCCGCTGGTGAGCCGGAAATTGCGCAGAGTCATCACCGTGTCCTGAATACTGAAACTGGCGTTCCATTCATCCAAAACGAGTGACTCGAACTCACTGGCATTAAGGAACCGGGAAACTCCCATCTGGATGGGGTGGTTTCTCATACGGGCGGTGGTCATTCCAAATGTACCGCTGGCATTGGCCGTAGAAATGTTGGGTTCAAGATCAGGATTCAGTTGCGAGGTGTAATTGATTTCGGAACTGAAGGAACCGCTTATGTACTGGTGCAGTGTACTGCCCTGTCCCAAAAAGTTGGTGTCCCGGAAAAAAGCCTGCGCCTGAAGGCCATCAAGATTTCCATTAAAGGTGATGCTGCTGTTGAGCGGGTCGGGGACATTCCAGACCATCTGTCCGGTGGCGGTGCCATCAAAGAGCCGCGCCCGTGCGTCGTTTATTTGAATAAGTTCGGGTGTAAGGCGGCCCTGGCCTTCAATGTCTGTGATCGACAAGCCGAAGATAGTGAGCCGTTCGATATTTGCCGTAACCGAAGCTGTCAGATTGGGCAGCTCTATCGGGATGGGCTCGTCGGATTCTTCATCCCAGTCGATCATTTCATCCATGTTGAGGTGGCGGCTGCGATAGCTTCCGGTTATGGAAGGTAAGTTGGCAACAGTATTGGTTTCATTGAGGAAGTTCATGTAGTTTCGCAGTGTTCCTTCAAGCTGAATGTCAGACGAGCCATAATTCATGGTGAATCGGTCAAGATTCATCGTTTGAGGAGTAATGCTCATGCGTCCGTTCAATTCTGTGACAGGAAGCGGAATGGAATCTCCGATGGCAGTTACATTGCTCACTTCCATTGATCCGTTCAGGGCAAGCCGCTGAATATCGTTCACAGGACCTCTGATATTGAGATTCATGACTGCATCCCCCGTTAGTTCCTGGATCCAGGGTTCCAGTGAGATGTAGTTGGTGATACTTCCAAATACTGCATTTCCATCGAGTGTCAGGTCAACTTCCGGATTATCACTCAGGTAGTTTATTACCGTACCTTGCAGGGCCAGGGCATTATCTCCGCTGGTAAACCGTCCCTGGCTGATTGCAAGCCGCCGTCCGCTCGCTTCGGCCCGGAACATGATATCTTCAAGAGGAGTATTCATGCTTTGATGGAAAAAGTAACCATCGGTCAGTTGAATCGTACTCTGTTGCAGCAGGGTTTCGATCTGATCGGGATCGGGCCGGCCCCGCAGAGCGATTTCAGCAATTAGCTGTCCCCGCATCGAAAGGGTGTCCTCATCTATTGGATAGAAATCTTTGATGGTGGCGAGGTCAAAGTTGATGTTGGAGCGCACATCTACAGTACGTTGATTTTCATCCAGCGGACGTAATATATCTCCGGCTAACAGAAAGCGGTTATTGGCAGCGGTAAATCCCGACTCATCGATGCGAATGAGGTCCTGGTTAGCATCAATCCGCGCGTTTATCTGTTCGATGGGCCGGGGCACATCGGCATATTTCAGAAGGCCGTTTGTGAGGTGAAACCTGCCGCTGAAGGTGGCTTCTTCGGGTTGATCGAGGCGTCCTGTTGCAGTAGCTGTGGTTTTGAGTAATCCGGCGAGATCTTCTATACCGAGTTCATCAATCGGGTAGAAACTGCTGATAGTGGCCAGGTTGATATCTCCGTCCAGGTCCAGCGAAAAGATGCCGTCATCATCGAGCGGGCGTTCGACGGTTCCCGAACCGGTAACGCTGTTTACACCTGCTCTTGCCCTGAAATTGTTGATGGTGGCCAGATCGTTGTTGAATAGAATCTGGAAATGAATGTCTTCAATCGCTTCGGGCAGATCGGGGTTTTGTAAAAAACCGTCGGTTACTTCAATCACCAGGTCAAAACGGGGGAGGGTACCTTCCGCGAAAGTGCCGTCAACAGAGCCTTCAAACACAAGACCGCCCCGCGTTACGAGTCCGGTGAGATATTCTTCGAAATTGGGTGGAGCAAGCCGGAGCAGTTCCCCGAAATTTTCGGATGTAGAGGCAAACTGAAGCGATACGGCAGGTTCCTCACTGCTCCAGTCGGAAAAGGAGCCGGTCAGATTCAAGGCCAGACCGCGGATGGAGAAGGTACCTTCAGTGAAATTCAGAATTTCATTTTCAAGATCGAGGGTGGAGATCTGATTCAGGCTGAGTGACAGATTACTGATGTACTGTGTTCCGTCCATCATCACATTGAGTGAGCCGAGATCTGCATTCACCCTGCTTTCGATCAGATCAGTAAAAAAAAGAGAGATGTCGGCATCCAGATCTTCCATTGATATGGTGGTGTTAGTGGTTTCATCGCGGTAGAAGGCGGAGCCATCTGTAAGTTTGAAGCCGGGAATAGAGATTGTATATGGACTCTCTTCAGCCGGTTCCTCTTCAGTTTCGAGTAGAAAATCGATGTTGGTGGTAGAATCGGCAAATACCGTGTAATAGATAACAGGCCGGGTGATCGAAAGTCGCGAAATGGAGATCTCATCTTTAAACAGAGGATAGAGCTCGAGTGAGAGAAGAAGCTCATCGATGGAAGCAACAGGCTCGCCCTGGGGGTCAGGTATGAGAACACCGTCTAAATTCAGTCCGAAACGTGGGAACGTTCTGAAAAAGGTGAGGGACATTCGATCGACCTGCACTTCACTTCCTGCCGCTTCCTGTACATGCGGCAGAATCATGTTTTTCAGTCTCTCATCGGTCAGATAGAGGTTTAAGCCAATTAAAGCCACAATAAACAGTACAAATAGAGCGGCAACAATTTTTAAAAATAATTTCATAGGGCATCAATAAATTAGTCTCTTGTGTAAACGCTTATCATATCAAATTGTTTCTGACTCACAGGTCTGGAAAAGAAAGATAATCAGAGGACGAATTATTGTCATTACATCGAAATCATCAATCTTTACAGATATGCTTTCCCATTGATTTTTAATAATGTACTACCTGCTTTGTCCGAAGAGCCACTCCAGTACGAACCGGTCGTTATATGCGGGAATCCAGGAGGCGTGATTTACATCCGGATATTCGGTGTAGCCCGGATTTCCACCTGCATTCCAAAGTGCCTGGATCATCTCTCTTGAAAGTTTTGATGAAACTATGTTGTCGAGTGCTCCGTGAAAGTTCCAGATGGGGAGTTCAGTGAGGCGATACGCTTTTGCGGGATCCCCGCCGCCGCAAATAGGCATTGCTGCGGCAAACAGGTCCGGGTAGCGTGTGATGAGATCCCATGTTCCGAATCCTCCCATTGAAAGTCCGGTGATGTAAAGGCGGTTGGCATTCACAGGGTATTCTTCGGTCATTTTCAGCACCAGTTTATGAGCCAGTTTCAGGGGTAGCGAGGGTTCGTCCATCAGGCCTGCTCCCTCTTCCCGCCAGTTCAGGTTGGCCCAAAACGTATCTTCAGGGGCCTGCGGTGCAATCACAATGGCAGGATGGTCGTTTCTGAAATCTTCGTTGGCAAAGGCATCCACTCCCCAGGTAAGTTGAGCGGTGTTATCGTCTCCTCGCTCACCGGCTCCGTGCAGGAACAGCACCAGCGGATAGGTTTCGCCTTCATTAAATTTTTCCGGGAACATCACACGGTAGCGCAGGGTGTCACCCTCGTCCGAGATATATTCACGGGGTTCATAAATCTCTTCAAGGTCGGTTTGGGCATGGGAAAGCAGAGGGATGAACATCACAGAAAATATGAGCAGGGAGGCGGTGAGCTGTTTCATGGTGGAAAGGTATTTATGAAAGTTACCGGAAATATGGTAAGGGTGAAGGGAAAAGGCAACGGCCAAAAGTGAAAAGTGAAAAGTCAGAAGGAAAAAAGTTAGCCATGTTCAGGCATCAACACCTTTTCACTTTTCACTTTTACCTTCTCACTCCCTCATCACAAAACCTTGCTCGCCAAATTAGCCAGTTCCGAGCGTTCGCCTTTCTCCAGGTTTATATGGGCGTACACATCGTTATTGTGCATACGATCTACCAGGTAGGAGAGGCCATTGCTCTGAGCATCGAGATAGGGAGTGTCAATCTGGAATATATCCCCCGTAAAAATAATTTTGGTGTTTTCACCCGCCCGGGTTATGATCGTTTTGATTTCATGCGGTGTGAGATTTTGCGCTTCATCAATAATAAAAATCACGTTGTTCAGGCTGCGTCCGCGTATGTAGGCGAGCGGCACAATCGACAGTTTTTCGGTCTGAACCAGCTCATCTACCTTTTTGTACTGCTTACTCGATTCGCTGTACTGGTTTTTGATGATGTTCAGATTGTCCCACAAAGGCTGCATGTAGGGGTCGATTTTTGACTTGACGTCGCCGGGAAGGTAACCCAGGTCGCGGTTACTGAGCGGTACGATGGGGCGGGCAAGGTAGATTTGGCGATACTGCCGCCTCTGTTCCAGGGCACAGGCGAGGGCGATAAGGGTTTTGCCGGTTCCGGCCGCCCCGGTGATGGTGGCAAGCAGAATCTCGGGATTCATCAGCGCATGCATGGCGAAGGTCTGTTCGGCATTTCGCGGTGTGATTCCGTACGCATTCTTTGAACTGACCAGTTCTACATTTTTATTCCGTGGATTGTAGTAACCCAGTGCCGAGCCGGAATGATTTTTCAGAATGTAATAATGGTTGCTGACCGGGTTGAATGAATCAATCTCACTGTATTTGACTTTTCCGTTTTTGTAGAGCTCATTAATAGGGCTGTTGGCATCAAAATGCAGGTCTGTTTTTCCTTTGTAGAGATGATCGATGTCTTTGATGCGGATCGTTTCGTAATCTTCGGCATCAAGATTAAGTGCACGGGCTTTCAGACGCAGATTTATGTCTTTGGTGACCAGAGTAATTTTTTTACCGGGTTCATCTTCCTTTAGTTTCATGGCTGCGTTGAGGATGCGGTGGTCGTTCTTCACCGATCCAAACACCTGGTTGGCATCCTTCGCACTTCCTTCATCACTCACCACCCTTATTTTACCGCGAGTGCGGCCATTCAGAGGAATCCATTGCTGGATCATATTGGCATCAGTAATTTTATCAAGGAAGCGGATAAACTCACGTGCGTGATAGCTGGTAACAGAGTTGCCTTTTTTAAACGAGTCGATCTCTTCGATGACGGTAATGGGAATGGCGATATTATGTTTTTCAAAATTCTTTACAGCATCAGAATCATAAAGAAGAACGGAAGTGTCAAGAACGAAAATTTTTTTCACCTTTTTTTGTCCGGGCATAAGCCAGCTTCATTAAATTTAGGGAAAGGGTAAAAGGATGTAGATGCTTTAATTTAACAATAGCTAAAGTATCAGAGATAGTCAATATTGAGAATGTCAGGACTTACCTCATTTTGGCCCCGGATGATCCGAACCAGGGTACACAACAGCAGCGGATGTCGGTTTATCTAATTCAGTCGGGTGTACTTAGCGGGATGCGTAAAGAACGCAGTTCTATTTCAGAGTTAATGGCTTACAAATCAGCGAGTTCGTATAGTCCAATTCCAAGTGCGACAGCCACATTGAGGCTCTCCACCGAATCTATGTGGCCCTTAATGCGGATGGGGGTCCGGTTTGATCTGAACAGTTTCGGATTGATGCCATTTGCTTCATTTCCGGCAACCAGGATCGTTTTTTGCCGGGGGCTGACGGATCGTATGTCGGCGGCGGATTCGGTGCCATCGAGCAGATAGGTGTGCCAGCCCGGCGCTTCTAACTGATTGAACATGCGTTCCAGATCACCTTTCAAAAACGGAATGGCTCCTGTGGCTCCGGCCGTGCTTCGCACCACTTTGGGGTGGAATGGATCCACACAACCGCTGCCAAATAGAATAGCAGTTACTCCAAACCAGGCAGCTGTGCGAATGATCGTGCCCAGGTTTCCGGGGTCCTGAACAGCGTCGAGTGCAATGATCGGCCCGTTTGTGGATAAAACAGAACCTATTGGTACTTCATCGGGCATCCGGCAGACAGCAATCACACCCTGCGGCGTTTTCGTATCCGATATATCGGCAAAATCGCTATCAGAAAGTTGAAACAGAGGGAGGCCATCCGTCACCGAAAGCTCTTCAATCACACCGGATTCATCTACCAGGATTTCTGCGACATCCAAAAAACCGTTTTCCAGAATCTGCTCCACACAGCGAAGTCCTTCGGCCAAAAAAAGGCATTCCTTTTTACGATACTTGCCCATGAGCAGTTTTTTCCAGGCTTTAATTTGGTTGTTTGATGCAGGTTTTGGAATCATCATCTTGAAGGAAGATTGTACTTGCAAAAGAAAAATTGTGAAGATACCCGCAATCTTTTTTTCAATATTAAAATGGAAGGGTATTCAGGTTTGGGTTTTTATGAAAGGAAACTTTATGGTTTTTATATTCACAAGGGTCTGATATTTAATGATTAAAATGATGCTATTCAATCAATACTTTTTTTTCAGTGGATTTGAGTACTACCGGAACTGCATCGCAGATCGATTTTTTGAATGCGGTGATGATCGTCTTTTTCAGGTGTTTTCGTCCGAAAACAAGCCGAACTTTGCGTGATGGTACCGGGTCTTCGAACTCTTTAATCACAGCATTGGCACAGTTACTGTCAAACTCCTGTACTGCAGTCCATGGAAGCAGGGTCATCCCGAAATTTTGTTCTACCAAT
>SLGL01000343.1 GCA_007123785.1 Balneolaceae bacterium | reverse complement strand
GTGTTTGGTACCATCGGATGGATTGTTGCGGGCCTGACGGTAAGTTTTGTGCTCGTACATTTTGTTGCAGATGGTATTCCCCCAGAAGCAACTGCCTTGCCTCTCTACCTGACAGCCGTTGCAAGTTTTGCGCTTGGAATATACAGCTTCACCCTGCCGCACACACCGCCACCTGCAAAAGGTGAAAGTATTTCCGTACGTGCAATTGCAGGAATTGATGCCCTGAAAGCACTCGGCAGCAAATCATTCTATATTTTCCTCGGCAGCTCCCTGCTGATCTGTATTCCGCTGGCCGCATACTACAACTTCACCCAGCTTTTCCTCGGTGATACCGGATTTCAAAACATTGCCGCCACTCAAACGATCGGGCAGGTTTCCGAAGTGTTGTTTATGGTGCTGATGCCGTTTTTCTTTGTGCGTCTCGGCGTGAAATGGATGCTTGGTATCGGGATGCTGGCATGGGTACTGCGATATGTATTTTTTGCCTTTGGCGCGCTCGACCCAACCGTTTGGATGATTCTCACGGGTATTGCACTGCATGGAATCTGTTACGACTTCTTCTTTGTAACCGGACATATTTACGTAGATCTGAAATCGACCGATAAAATCCGCGGACAAGCGCAGGGCCTCATTGTTCTGCTTACCTACGGCATCGGTATGCTGATTGGTGCGCAGCTTGCAGGAGCTACCTTTAACTTCTTCCTCGGCGATCAGTCTGCCCTTACCCTTGACCAGTGGTATGCATTCTGGTGGGTGCCAGCCATCTTTGCAGCCGTGGTGATGGTATTCTTTATGCTCACCTTTAATGACAAGGAGGCTGAAGAACAGGTACTCAAAGAGGATGTTTCTGCATTCTGATCTACCGAACCATCCTAAAATCTGATTAAAAAAACCCGCTTTTAAAGAGCGGGTTTTTTTGTGCTTTATGAAAAAACAGCTTTTATATTGTACGACAGCCCCCGATCTTCACCCAAATGCATCTTACCCGGATTTCTTACCAGGAAATTAAGCACGCCATTATAGATTCAACGCTGCAAGTGTTGTGTCAACAGTAAAATGACGGAGGAGTCATCAGACGAGTCGATCTGAGATCATCCCAATCATCTTACATGGTTCATTTTTCGAAAAACTCGTCAGATGACTTTCTGGACTTTAGCCGAATTTTTACGCTTGACATACCACTATAGTGGCATGAACAATTTTCAACAAATTTCTCCATACCTGTCTCTGCCATTGCTGATAGCTGATCGCTTAAACTGACAACCTTTTTAACCTTTACAGATTGGTTCCCATATCAAAGGTATCCATTTTCTGCAGAACCCTTTTAAGAATCTCATTCCACATTATTCAAGTAATCCCTGAGCCTGTGTGGTGGTTCGCTGTCTTCGTCATTTGCTTCCCCAGCCCGCTTTACTTTATCTTCTTCATCCCACTTATTCAGTAAGTATTTTACGGCCATATGCGTACCGATGTGAAAGTGTGTGCCGCCCAACCTTCTTGCCAATCCGGAACGCAACAATACATCTCGAATATGGTTCTTTAAACCGCCAAAATGGAGTTCTATATTCCAGTCATTCAACGTATTGGTTACCGAATGGAGTGCTTCAATTGCTGTGGTATCGAGATCGTTAATACTTCTTGCATCCACAACAACCGCTCGAATTTTTTTATTTCTCTCCTCACTTTTATGAATGATAAAATCTTTGATGTACTCAGCATTGTTAAAAGAGATTGAAGAATCAAACCGAAGAATCAAAATCTCCTCGATCGGTTTGGCTGAAGGGTTGTGGGATATATCACGAAAGAGCTGAGTTCCGGGTACATGACCCAAAACAGCGAGATTGGGCCGGCTCGACCGGTATAGCACCACAAAAAGAGATGCACCAACACCCAGCAATATACCTTCCTGTATCCCGATAAACAGAACACTGAAAAAGGTAAATAATGCGATATAAGCCTCTTCTGGTTTCGTTCGGAAAAAGAATTTCAGTTCCTGAACATTAATCAGCGACAATGTTGAGACAATAATGATTGCAGCAAGTGCAGGGATAGGAATAAAGAAAAAAAGCGGTGTAAAAAACAGCAGAGTTAACCCGATTATGAATGCACACACCATGTTTGACAATGGAGTCCTGGTTCCGGCTTGCTCACTCACAGCCGTTCTGGAAAAACTGCCTGAAATCGGAGGGCTTTGAAAAAAACTGCCAATAAATCCTGCCATTCCCAATGCAAAAAATTCACGGTTTGAATTAATGGGGTAGTTGTATTTGGCTGCAAAGGTTTTTCCAAGTGAAAGAACGGACATCAACTGGATCAGTACGAGTGTTGTGATGGTCGGTACCAGCCGGCGAATATCCTCAAGTGTAATTTCATGCAAACTGAACGAAGGCAAGCCGGAGGGAATCGGGCCAATAATGTCGATATCATATCGCTCCATGCTCATAAGCCAAATCGCAAAACCGCCTCCGGCCAGCAGGACCAGATCCCGCGGAAAAAGCGGGTAATATTTTTTAATCAAGACCAGAAAAAGTATACCCGTACCGCCAATAGCCAGGGCAAACATATTAATGTTGGATATCTGATCTATCATTTGCATAGTGAGCACTCCGATATATTGCGACCGATCAAGGTCAACCCCAAGTAAATTACCGAGCTGGCTGAACCCGATAATAATGGGAGCTGCAGCCATAAAGCCATAAACCACCGGTTTGGACAGCAGGTTCACTAAGAATCCCATTCGGAGCAGGGATAACCCTATGTGAACCAAACCGACAAGCATGGTAAGCAACAAAACTACAGACACGTATTTGTCAGTACCCGGCTCTGCAATCATGCTGGCACCGGAAGCGATAATAATCATATCGGTGGCAACAATTCCCAGGGCAAGGTGGCGGGATGTTCCAAACAGAGGATATATCAGCAGGGGAATCAGTGATCCGTAAAGGCCGTAGATGGGAGAAAGGCCTGCAATAACTGCATAAGCCATCACCTGAGGTATTTCGATAACCCCAACGGTTACTCCCGATTTCAGATCGCCTTTTAAATCTTCTTTTGTATACCCCGGCAGCCATTGCAAAATGGTTAGCTGATTTTTGATCCGGGACAAAACAGCCGATAGATTCATTGCTCCGGTGTTTATGCTGATGCGTTAATAATAATCAACTCAAAATTCATATAGCCTCACGCAATTTGATAACAGATAGTCTTTTTCTATTTGTAACCACTATTTTTTTTTAAAAGTAAGTAAATGACACTAACCTGGATATGTTAAACGTAATATAACCTTTTGATTTGAAGTTTGACCGACTTGATAAAATCCAAAAAAAGGGAATCGCTGACCTGAATCCGGTAATACGCTTTTCAGTGAAGATTTTTGGAGAACCGTTTCTGTAAAAAATGAGGGTAAATAATAAAATCCGGTAACCCTGATGCACCTGGTGTTGATAAAGTTAAATTCATTCATCAATACAACACGTCAGGCCAGAGCCTTCTCCACCAGTTTACCCGAACGCCCCTGAAAATCGAGAGTCAGCGCAGTTTCCCGTCCCTTTTCTGACATCTTCCGCCATGTCTTCTGCAGGATTTTCACGATTTTTTCATCTTCGTGTTTTTCTGCAAATTCATCGAAATAGTGCTCAAGAAATACCAGGCAGATCACATCTTCGAGCAACTGCACATCCGGATCGGTCTTGAGCCCTTTTTTCATCACCAGTTTCTTTACATGTTCAATGGTCTCCTCGTCGTAGCCTACTTCCGTTAAAATTTCCTCTGCGCGTTGGGCGTGGTACCGTTTGAGCTCGTTCCGCCATTTGAGGTAGCCGGGACGGTTCATCGGGTACTCTTCGCGCGGAATCACCCACCGCTCTAAATGCTGGCACCTTGCTGCAAGACGGAGTGCTTCGGATGCGTTGGGGTCCATTTTGTCCAGCCATTCGGTCATGCGTTCAGCATAGAGCAGCTCTTTGGGGCGTTCCTCCCCGTTATTCCTATCGGTGTTTGGGTCTTTGCTGTTGGCTTCATCAAATTTCTGTATGGCAAGCCGGAATTTTTCAGTGGTTTCCATAACAAATATTCCTGTTTGGTTAAATGATTTAATGGACTATCCATTTTTTGACTGCAGATGGTTAACTTAAAAAAATATCCTGTCAAGCCAGAGATTTCTTATAAATTTTAGCTGAGTAGAAACCATATTCTTCCTCAGTTTGCATGTTACAGCGTAACACTTATCTTTAAAAACAAAATAAAACCAAGCACTGCTCAACATATTATTTCAAAAATTAACTGCATCCTTACTATTTGAAAGATTACATTTGCAAAAGTCAAGCCTTTACAATTAGGCCATTTCTGAAAAATATCCAGTAAATACTACATTTCTTTCATAAGTGATACCTCATACTCATTTAACTTAAGGATTAACATATTAGGGCAAATCAAGATCGAAAAGAACTAAATATTCATTGATATGCAACAAGATCAAGATCATGTTTTAGAACGGGGACTTGGACTTTCTTCAATTATTGCAATCAGTATGGGGGCTATGATTGGGAGCGGAATATTTATTCTTCCGGGCCTCGCAATGGCAGAAGCCGGGCCGGCAGTTATTCTCTCTTTTATATTGGCAGGTGTATTGGTACTGCCAGCGGCCTTGAGTATCGCAGAACTTGGGACAGCAATGCCCGAAGCTGGTGGTGACTATGTGTTCATACAACGTGGCCTTGGGCCGGGAGCGGGTACCATTGCAGGCCTTGGAACCTGGCTAATGCTAATGTTTAAAGGGGCATTGGCACTTGTCGGAGGCATGTTCTATCTCACTGCTATTATGGCGATTCCCAGTGTGGAAGCAATTGCTGTGGTTATCGGCACCATCTTAATAGCTGTAAATATCATTGGAGTAAAACAAACAGGTGGTTTACAGATTATAATGGTAGTAGTGATGGTTATTATTCTGGCCCTATTTGTTTCTGTGAGTTTAATTAATGTGGAAAAAACACATTTCACAGGTTTTTTTGACAGTGGTATTTCAGGATTGCTGAGTGCAACAGTTTTGGTGCTGATCTCTTACGGAGGAGTCACCAAAGTTGCTGCCGTAGCCGAAGAAATTGAAAACCCGGGACGTAATCTACCACTCGGGCTTTTGCTCTCATTAATTGTTACAACCTGCCTATATGCACTCATTGTTTTTGTTCTTGTAGGATTGATTGATGCAGAAACTCTGGCTGGATCGAATATTCCGATGGTTGACGCAGTTGAACCTTTTTTTGGTTATCTGGGAATTATTTTCATTGTTGTGGCTGCCATGCTTGCACTCATCAGTACGGCTAATGCAGGAATTTTAACTGCATCAAGATATCCCTTTGCTCTAAGCCGTGATAAGCTTATACCCGAATTCTTTGCGCGGGTCAGCAGTCGTTTCCATACTCCGGTTATAGCCATTCTGATTACCGGTGGTGCCATGCTCGCTATTATAATTGCCTTGCCTGTAGAAGAGATCGCTAAAACAGCTGGGGCTTTTCAAATTGTCGTTTATGTTCTTGTGAATATCGCATTAATTGCATTCAGGGTTCGTGCTCCGAAATGGTACGATCCGCAATTTAAATCTCCTTTCTATCCCTGGATACAGATATTCGGTATTTTATCTGGTGTTGGAGTTCTTGCTTTAATGGACACACTACCACTTATCGGCGGGCTGGGTATTTTAATTCTGGGCACTATCTGGTATTTTATTTACGGACGCAAACACGGAAAAAAAGAAGCAGGAGTCATAAGCGAAGTAATCACCCAAACAATCTCATCCACCCCTTCTGATAAGCCTTATAAAATTGTTGTGCCTATCGCTAATCCCGTAAATCAGAGGCAACTTCTAAGGATCGCCGCAGCCAGTGCATCGGCCTATTCGAAATCTGAAATTATTGTAGTTAGCGTGATTGTTGTTCCGGATCAAACTTCGCTCGCTCATGCCGCTGAATTTGAAAAGGAAAGAGTAGAACGGCATGAATCATTAATTCAAGAAGCTAACTCTGCAGCAAAAGATCTGGACCTGGGAATCCGCACCAAGGTTATTATCGGGCGAAATGTGAGCCGAATTGTCATCAACCTGATAAAACAGGAAAATGCAGACGAAGTTATATTGGGCTGGAAAGGTAAACGAAAAAAGAGACGTTTTGTATTGGGTTCTATAATCGACCCTATTGTAAAAGAAGCTCCTTCCAAAGTAATGCTCGTAAAACAACGGGGAGAAAATATCGGCAAAATCGGATGTTTTATCGGGACAGGCCCACATGCAAAAGCAGCTGTGCGGCGAGCCGCTGATCTGGTAAAAAGCGGTCTTTCTTCAACACTAACATTCATAAATATTCAGCCGAATAAACAGGAGTTTACAGAAAAGCAGTTAAAGCAAAAAGGAGAAGAACTAATTCAAAAAACCATTCTTCAAGCGAATGTTGAAGGGTTTGATTATCAAACCAAAGTGATTGTTACTGAACGGGTAGAAAATGAATTGATCAAAACCGCACAGAAGTTTGACACAATCTGTATTGGTGCTACACGCTCATCCTGGCTTGAAAGCGCGCTATTTGGCTCGTTCCCTGAGCTGGTCGCCGAAAAGGTTGACGGTACCGCTCTCATTGTCCGTGACGAGGAGCGAAATTTCTACTCTGTTTGGCACATTTTTAAACGGCTTTTTAAACGATATTAACCCGGGTATACCGGCAAGCAATGCTACTCTAAAAATTTCTATCCTTCAAAATTTTGATGACTTCCTTTTTATCGGATGCTTTTCTTAATTTTTTTACGTCTTCGCCCGGTCGAATAAACTTTAAAATATTGTTTAAACCATTCAGATGATCCTGAGCAGACATGCTTTTAGGGCTTAATAAAACTATAATGATATATGCCTTGTTAGCGGTCTGCTTGATTTTGACCCCTTCCGGCTTTATACCGATGAACAAGACTTGCTCCGGCACCTTGGATGTGTGCGATTCATAAAGAACTACACCTGGCATCACCTCTGGTGTGTAATCATTTGAATTTTCAAGTAATCTGCGTGTAATCCGATCAATTTCAATGTGTTCAAATATCTTATCACCAGTGATTATATTTTGCAGAATAGTTTCTATTTCATTTCCCTCTACAGACATTTTAATTCTGTCTTCTCTGAAAATATCAGCATCCCTGTAAATTTCCATCCCCTGCCCCGCTTCTTCGGGAACTTCGGATGAATAGATTGTGATGAAGCTTAATTCTGGATATTTCTGAGCAATCACTCTGGGAAGCCTATCTAATCCCGGCCTCCAGGACAGGGTGCCTTCCCGGGCACTAACCAACAAAAACATATCATTTATATCTTTGTTCTG
>SLGL01000502.1 GCA_007123785.1 Balneolaceae bacterium | reverse complement strand
TTCAGGCGACAAGAAACAGCACCCGGTTTTAATATCGGTATCGCCTTCACACCAGACCGGCTCTGGTAATCAATTATTAACCAAACTCTGCAACTATGGAAGACCCTCCGGATTGTTGTAACCAAATAAAAACATATAAACCAAACTCTGGCATGAGAGTGATCCGACCCGTGATGTGACACGGTGTCTTGATCTGTCTCATGCCTGAAAAATGAGACAGCATCATGACTAACATAGATTTCACACCCATCTTTCATGCCCTTGAAACCGGCGATAAAGAGCAGCTCACTTCTCTCGTTTCCGAATTGAATCCATCAACCATAGCCGACCTGATATCACAGTTAAGCGATGAGCAACAACTGCGCGTATTCCTGGTTCTTGATATGGAAGACAAAGTTGATGTAATAGCCTATCTGGAATTTGACATCCAGCTCTCCATTCTTCAGGCTTTGACAGTTGAGATGAGTAAATCGCTGATTGAAAAAATGCCCCATGATACGCGGGTAGACCTTTTAAACCGGCTGCCATCCGACAAAAGAAACGGTATTATGCGCCACCTGGCCAAAGTGGAACGTGATGATATCCTGAAACTGTCAGAATTTAAGGAAGGAACTACCGGGTCTATAATGACCTCCGACTATGCCATTCTGCATCCCAATCAAACAGCACAACAAGCCATAGAGAAGCTCCGGGTTGAAGCTCCCGACCACGAGATGATTTACTACGCTTATGTAGTTGACAAAGATAGAAAGCTGATCGGAACAGTATCAATGCGGGCGCTTATTGTGTCTGAGCCAGACGCCAAAGTGAGCGAACTCCTGACATCCGATGTGGAAAAAGTGAATGTAAAAGATCCGGAAGAACAGGCCTCAAGAAAACTGAAACGGCTCGATCTGCTCGCCCTTCCCGTAGTGGATGACGAAGATAAACTCGTGGGAATGATTACATTCGACGACGCCATGCAGGCCATAGAGGAGGATGTGTCTGATACCATGTACCAAAAAGCGGGTGTAATGAGCAGGTACAAGCACCCGGGAAAAAGCACGCGATGTTCTTTTCAGCAGAAAGCTGACACAGGGGAATATCCTATATCCGGTTAGACTTCGTATTACATTCCTGTTTATTACTCTTATTGGTGGTTTTCTGGTCGGTGGTGTAATCGACAGGTTTGAAGAGCTGCTATCTGCCATCATTGTGGCTGCAGTATTTATCCCGGTCATTATGGATATGGGCGGAAATGTTGGAACACAGTCAACTACCATATTTGCCCGCGGGCTGGCGCTTGGTCACATAAAACTCGAAAAAATATGGAAACATATAGGCCGTGAAATGGCTATAGGTGCTCTCATCGGTATGATTCTTGGCCTGCTGGCCGGTACTGGTGCCTACTTCTGGCAGGGTGCACCAAACGATCTGCCACTGATTGGTTTGGCTGTAGGTCTCTCGCTGATTATTGTATTGCCCCTGGCTTCGTTTCTGGGCTTTTTCATTCCATATCTTCTTTTAAAAATGGGATGGGACCACGCTCCGGGTGCCGACCCGTTCATCACTACAATAAAGGATTTTGTAGGACTGACTCTCTATTTTACCCTGGTGAGTGTGTTTATAGGTGTTTAAAGAAATGATCTGTTATCGTGAATACGATGACAGATTTTTTTATTCTGAAAAAGGCATCATGCAGTCAGCCGATTAAGATATCAACAGGAAAATGACCAGGGGTTATCCTTTTTTTATAAAACATTTACCTTTCAGCCGGTTATAGGTCGCATTTCTCACCATGACAAATTTAACATTGTTTTCTCTAATCATTTCCAAGTTAGATCGGTTTTCCTTTACGAAACTGGTCTCTGCCCATCAAAACGATAAACACCTAAAAGGTTACACAAGCTGGGCGCATCTGCTTAGCGGTTTAATTTTGTCAGATATCAACTACAGAAGGTTTCCAGAGTAAACACCAAAACCCATTCAACAAACTCAGACGTACTTTTGAGAGCTAAACGCGTTAATTAATTTAAAACAAATGTATCCTCTTTTGATTAGAAAACTCAAGGTTCACCCCTCTGCCATTTTATAGAATCTGTGTATTGAACACACCTGATAGATTAAAAAAACATGTTGATTTTTGAAAATTATTTCAAATTAACAAAATCCCTCAGATACGTTATAAGATTGTTTATATTTTTACTCCAGGTATGAAATATTTAATGATGCATCGATTATATTTATATCTTATTATTTCTATTTGTTTTATAGGTTTCATAAAATGCTCTGCAGGCATTGGGCCAGATTCTGAACGGTATACGGACCCTGTCGTATTAGCAGACGAAGTAACTCCCCGCATTCTCGGTAATTTTAATCATTACAATGATTTCAGTGCTATAGAAATGGTCATGAATGAGGAAGGAGCATGGTCTGCTGAAATTTCACTACGAATGAAGAGTTTTTGGCAGACGAGGATGTTATTGAGTCAATTGACAGATATTTACACCAAAATTTGTAAAAATATTACTCTTCAGATAGTGAGCATATTCTAAAAAATTGTTATTCCAAATCCTGCAACCTATCTTGGAAAAAAGTATCATCTGTGTTAAAATATAGGGCATAACCTGCTTACCATGTATCCAAAAGTCAATCTCTTACACTTTTGTACCTCAGTTCGGGTGAATATTCCGCTTTTTTTCTTTTTTTTGTTGGTCACTCCGTCAATTTATGCCCAGGTATTTGAAATAGAAATCAGCCAGATCGAAGAACTTTCTGAAGAGTACAGCTTGCAATGGCAGCAAATTGAAAACCGGCTGGATTATTCGGTCAGAGGCGAGAAAGCCGCAGCTACGCGTTTCAATCCCTCCATCGCTTATGACCTGGAATTTTTGGGCGAAGGTTCACAATCAGAGTATGAGCACTATCTCTACCTTCAAAAAGAGTTTCGCCTGCCCGGACATTTTCGAAATTTGAGAGAACGGAGTGACAGCCGCATCGCACAACGGGAGATCGAATCGGAAAGCAGTCGTGTCGGGTGGCTGGCGGTAACCCGGATGGGATTTATTCAGATTATCCTGAACAAAAATGAAATTGAAAACCTGGAAGTCCTGAAAAATCAGATCGAACGCCTTTCCGAGGCATCTCTCAGAAGGGCTGAAGAAGGAGAGATCGCTGCGCTCGACGACCAGCTTCTTCAAATGATCCTCTATCATCTTCAGGCAAGAATGGATGAGAAAACGGTTGAAACCGACCGTTTGATAACTCTGTGGAAAAACCGGATGGGATTTGATCAGGATACAGATGTCCGGTTTAATGGCCAATTCAGAGACAGACAAATAAACCTTCCGCAAGCGGCTGACATTATATCCATTCTGGACGATTCCCCGCAGGCACGGGCTGATCGTCAGGCTGTGCGAACGGCTGCTTCTGAAACTGCATTTGCCCAAAGTAGCCGCCTTCCATCTTTTGAACTCTCGGCCGGGTATAAACAGCTCAACCCCAACTGGCACGGTTTTTTAGTTGGCATTTCCTTTCCATTGCCGCTGCTAAGCTCTAATACAGAAGCGGTTGCACAAGCCCGGGCACTCGAGCAAATAGAACAAACTGAACTGACCCTCGCACAAATGGAACGAAACCAGATCACTTTTCAGATGATGGATGCTCTTCGTCTTTATGAAGATAAGCTGGACCAGACTCCGGAACACCTCGGTAATCCCGAACCATTCCTAAACAGATTGTTGATTTCATTCCAGGATGGAGCGTTGTCAATCAATGATTTTTTGAACAGCCTGAACCTGATGGCCGATGCGTATCAAACAAAATACAGTCGTCTTTCCGATTATTACAGTATGATTTTGGAACTCGAAGCGATGACAGGGCGAGAGTTCATCAACCCATAGTTTTAATGTATGATTTTACCAAGATTTATTTCTCTTCTGCTCATTTCAGCAATGGCAGGACTGGCTGCCTGCGGAGAACATGATCATAGCCATGAACACGATAATGATTATGCACACACGCACGATGAGTACCACCGCCTCACACACTGGGTTGACGGACTGGAACTCTTTGTCCGGTTTGAACTGCACGAAAATTCCGGACGGATGGAAGGAGAGCTGTTTGTATCCGACCATCATCAGCCCGCTGAGGAACTAACCGGTGAAGTGCAGCTGCTGGAAAACGGTACGACGGCCGATAGTCAGGATCTCATCAGTAACGTTGACGGAGTATTTCCATTCGAACTTTTTTTCAGTGATTCGGATGAAGCCCGGCTCAATGTCACCTTTGAGTTGAATGGTGAACAGTTTGACATTAACCTGGGAGCAGTGGATCGCAATCAGGGTATCGTACAGGAACCCGATACAGAAGATTTGACAGAACTCGATAAACAGATGCAATGGCGTTTATCGTTAGAATCCGGTATATCAGATCTTCGCAATATTCCCGAAATCGTCTCCGGCTTCGGCAAGGTGCTGCACGATCCCGGATATTACCAGGAAATCACCTCACCCGTAGATGGCCATATCGATTCAGAGGATGTCGATATTGTACCTGCATCAGGCACACGGGTAACTTCCGGAGAGAGGCTCTTAACTGTCTCACCCTCTCTGTCCACAGACAATTCATGGCTGGATTACCAAATCGCTTATCGCCAGGCAAAAGAGGCGTATGAACGGGCTCAGCGACTCATTGAAAATGATGCCATCTCTCTGCCTGAATACCAGCAACGGGAACGGGAATATAAAGTAAGGAAAGAAGGCATTGAACATTTTACCGGGGGCAACCGTCACGGCGTGCAGATTCAGAACGAAGGGAGCCAGCTCTTTCTGATTGCTGCACATAGCGGTGTTGTTGCCGAAACATTTATCACGTCTGGGCGCGATATTCAACAGGGTGATCCGCTCTTAACTCTGTTTGACCCCTCCCGTCTTTGGATTGAAGTATTGGCTTATCGCGACGAATTACAGCAATTACCGGACATTACCGGTGCCGAAATTTTGACGGGGCGTAATGAACGTGTTACGCTGAACAACTCGCAAATCAGGCTGGTGAGCCGGGATCTCCGGAGTGACCCGTCCGGGAATCGTTCAAAAATCATCCTTGCCGTGGATAATTCTGATGGGATGCTTTCGCTTAATCAGCCCGTGCGTGTAAACCTGAAAGGGGATGAAGAATATTCCGTTGTGGCCGTACCAAATGAAGCCATTTTTGACAATGAATCTTATAAAGTGGTGTTCGTCGTTCATTCCGGCGACCAGTTTGAACGCAGGATGGTTCAAACCGGAACCAGCTACGGCGGCTTCACGGCCATTACCAGCGGACTTGAAGCCGGAGAACGGATTGTCACAAAGGGAGTTTATCCTCTCCACCTGATGACAGGAAACGTACAAATTGACGACGATCACGATCACTAATTCCATTTTATGCTTGATAACCTGATTCAAAAAAGCATTCAGGAGCGGCTTGCCGTTATTGTGCTTACCGTTGTTCTTGTTTTCGGAGGATTATACCTGACCCGGAATATGGCTGTGGATGTACTCCCCGATGTGTCTGCTCCCGTGGTTACCGTTTTAACCGAAGCGCCGGGCATGCCGCCGGAAGAGGTGGAGCAGCTTATTACCTACATCATCGAAACCAACCTTGTGGGCTCGGAGGGTGTGCGGCGGGTGCAGTCGCGATCTATTCTGGGTTTTTCCTCGGTGCAGGTTGAGTTCGACTGGGACATCAGTGTACAGCACGCAAGGCAAATTACCACAGAAAGACTGCAGGGTCTTGCCGATCAGCTTCCCGGGCAGGCCGGATCACCCTTTCTTGCTCCCGTGACCTCGATTATGGGAGAAATTATGCTGGCCGGCTTTACCGCAGAAGAGACCTCGCTGATGGATTTGCGAAGCGAAATCGATTTTGTGGTGCGCCGCGAACTGCTGTCGATGCCGGGAGTGGCAGCCATTTCGGTGTACGGAGGAGACAAGCAGGAGTTTGTGATCGAACCGGATCCGGTACGGCTTGAGCAGAACGGCATCGGGATGAACCGGCTACTGGAAACAGCCAGAGAAGCTTCCGGCAGCATTTCCGGAGGGTTCACTAATTATTCCGGCCGGGAACTGACGATTCGAGGTTTCGGACGAGCTTCCGATGTGGATCAGATCGGGAAGGCATTTATCAAAAACGATTCGGACGGATATCCAATTTTATTAAGGGACGTTGCTAGTGTGCAAGCCAAACCGGCTCCTGCAATCGGGGCTGCATCGGTAAATGCGGAGCCGGGTATCATTCTGGTCATCAGCAAAGAGCCGGCAGCCAACACTATTGAGCTGACCAGCCAGATTGTGAACCGCCTCGAAGAGATCGGGGCCACCATGCCCGGTGATGTAACCATACACCCCGATCTCTTTCAGCAGGCACATTTTATCAATATTGCGATCAACAACGTTTTGAATGCGCTGCTGATCAGCGGGATACTGGTCGTGTTCATACTCTTTATCTTTCTGACCAACTGGCGGGCAACACTCATCTCGCTTGTAGCCATACCGGTTTCCGTAATTATCTCCGTGCTGGTACTCTGGCTTGCTGGGATGACTTTCAATACCATGACCCTCGGTGGAATCGCCATCGCCATTGGTGTTCTGGTGGATGATGCCATTGTATTTGTGGAAAATGTGTTCCGTCGAATCCGAGAGAACCGCAGCCGTCCCGAAGCTAAACGGGAATCCTTTCTCACCGTCGTTTCCAATGCTTCTGTTCAGATTAAAAACCCGATTGTACTTGCCAACTTTACCATTGTCGTGGTGTTTCTGCCGCTGCTGTTTCTCACCGGACTGGAAGGCAGCCTGCTGATGCCGCTGGGTATTGCCTACGTTACCACCATTATCGCATCTCTAATGGTGGCCCTTACTCTTACACCCGCCATGAGCGTCTGGCTGCTCCAAAGGCATAGTGAAGAAGAGACAAAATCAAGCTGGGTTTCCCGCAAACTGGAAGAACTCTATCAGCCGGTGCTAATCTCCTGTTTCCGATATCGTTATCTTGTTCTGTCAGGAGTCGTCGTTTTATTTCTGATTTCGCTGATGCTGATTCCGGGAATCGGCCGGTCGTTTCTGCCCGAATTTAATGAAGGCACTCTAAATGTTGGAATGGCCACCATGCCCGGCACCTCACTTGCGGAGAGCAACGAACTGGGATACCGGCTGGAGGAGATGCTTCTGGAGCATCCCTTGGTGATTTCCACCGCACGCCGGGTTGGGCGTGCCGAAATGGATGAACACACGATGGGTTCGCACGGACACGAAATTGAAATCCGGCTTGAACGCGGCAATTACGATATCCACCAACTGATGGATGAACTGCGCGATAAGGTTTCGGTGCTGCCGGGAATGAATGTGTCGTTCGATCAGCCCATCACTCACCGAATTGATCACATGCTCACCGGTGTACGCACCAACCTGGCGGTGAAAGTGTACGGCCCCGACCGAAACCGTCTGCAGGCCATCAGCCATGACATTGAGCGGATTCTTCGTTCTCAGGACAATATAGAAGACATTCTCACTGATGAACAGCTTGACGTTCCGCAAATACAGATACTGCCCGACCGTGAGATGCTGGCTCTTCACGGAATATCCATCGGACGATTCGCCGAACTCGTGGAAACAGCCTACCGCGGGGCTGTGGCTGATCAGCTTTACCTTGATCCTGCCGTTTTTGACCTGGTGGTTCGTTACCCGGAAGAATATCGCTCCAGCCCGGATGCGATCCGCCGCACACCCTTAGAAGTTGAAAACGGGAACCATGTTCGCATCGGAGATCTCGCTGAGGTCAGAATCAGTTATGCGCCAAACGTTATTTCGAGGGAAAACGCAAGCCGGATGATTGTAACCCAGGCCAACATCACCGGGGGCGACCTGAGCGGAACAGTTGACCGCCTTCGTGAATCAGCCGGCAATGAGATCGACCTGACCGGAGGTTATGTTCTCGCATTTGAGGGACAGTTTGAACAAGAACGCAGAGCTACACAAACCATTTTAATGGTCAGCATTCTCTCCCTGATTTTGATTTATCTGGCTCTTCATGCGGTTTTCCGGTCGGCAGGCCAGGCCGTTCTGATCCTCCTGAATCTTCCTCTTGCCCTTGTCGGAGGCCTTTTTGTAGTTCGTTTTGGCAGCGGTATACTCAGCATTGCAGGGCTGATAGGATTCATTACTCTTTTTGGAATCGCCGTCAGAAATGGAATTATTCTGATTGACCAGTACAACGAACTCATCAAAGAAAAAACCATGGGTGTGAGAAAGGCTGTGATTACTGGTTCTCTGAATCGCCTTCAGCCGATCATGATGACGGTGATTACCACAGCCCTTGCCCTTTTGCCCCTTGTACTCACCGGCAACCAGCCGGGCAACGAAATTCAGGGGCCTATGGCCTCCGTTATTTTGGGCGGCCTTGTAACAGCCACCATGCTCAATATGATAGTTGTACCTTTGTTATTTGATTGGTACTCCCATGAGAAAAATCCGGCAGACCGTTAACCTATTTAAAAATAATCTCTACCTTACAGCAGGCTAAAACAAACACAACCTGCAATAGAGTATACACATGACCGAACTCCTGGCCGTTGCCACTGGAGGTGCATTAGGCGCTTTTATTCGCTTTGCTTTGAGTACACTTTGTAACCGGCTGTTACAAAATCCCAGAGTCCTTACCGGAACACTCGTTTCAAATATAATTGGTTGTTTCCTCGGTGGAATAGCGCTTGGCTGGATTTCATCCGACGGATTTATTGAAACCAGAATTGCACTTTTCATTACTACCGGATTTCTGGGTTCACTCACCACTTTTTCCACGTTTGCACTCGAAACCTACGGGCTGCTCAACCGTGATACACTGAAGCCGCTGGCTGCATATCTGTTTCTGCAAATAGCAGCAGCGTTTTTTGTTACCGTGTCAGGTTTTTGGCTTTACCAACAGCTGGCGGGATATGGCTGATCAACCCGAATTTATAAAAAGCGGATGCCTGGTTGCCGCAGGCGGTGCCATTGGGGCTTCCCTGCGTCATCTCACCAATACAATAACAATAAACCTTGCGGGAGACAATTCGCTACTTCTTGCAACGGCCATTGAGAATATGACCGGTTCTTTTTTTATTGGCCTTATCTTTTCGCTGCTGATGACTAAATCGGAACTTAACCAAAAACTAAATCTGTTTTTGCTCACCGGCGTTATAGGCAGTTATACAACCTATTCGGGTTTTATGACGGATGCATTGTATCTTTTTAAGGAATCAGAGCTGCTTTTCCTACTTTACTTTTTCGGGCAAATTATAATGGGTTTGGTCGCAGTTTGGGCAGGAATCACACTGGCTTCAAAAATTAAAAAATCTGCTTCATTTTAAACTGTGATTGGCACCACCGGTTTTATCATTTTTTGCAAAAGTGATGGAGATTGTATTTCGCCCATTTTTTGACTCGTATCGATATGCCGTAACTATCTGACCGGGAAAAGTGTGCAGTAAACTAATTTCCGGTGTTTGCTCTTTGTCCGGTAATTTCAGGACTAATTTTTGATTCCAATCGATCATTTGACAGATTGTTTTATTTCACTATGGTAAGTTTTCGGGTTACTTGTGAACGCCCTGCGGTAAGGCGGTACATATATACACCGCTTGACAATCTGCTGCCATCAAATTCCACAGTATGCGTTCCGGCCTGAACATGCTCGTTTACGACCGTAGCCACATGGCGCCCGGCCATATCGCATACCTGCAATGAAACTTCGGGGCATCTATCGCATCAAGTTCGGGCAGACCGTGCGGGAAAAAAACCAAGTTCTTCCTGCCGGCAAACCCTTCATTTTCGTGGGTAAGATTCATTGTGAACGGTTCGGCAAGTTTTTGTTCATGCTTTTTTGGAGCGGAATTGAACGGCTGATACGCCTCTTGAGCAATCTGAAGTGAAGGATTTTCATCTGTTGTTCTCACCCAGAATCCCTGGAACGGAGAAAGAATTACATCCGGGCCAGCATAAGAGTCATCATTGATGTCGCAGCTCAGGTTCTGATAGCCGTCGTTCAGCGTTGGATCCCAGACATCCACTGATCCGGCCAGATTGGCTGCATTATCCAGCATTTCACAAACATTGATGGCAACCGGATGCGGTTTTGTAATTTAAACAGTCATCATACCAACGTATCCCGTTGCTTTTCTTTGGCCGTGAATAACTGAAAAATCTGGCCGAAACGAAGATTTTTGGTGAAAATATTGGAACCACGGTTACAGCAAACATTGCTGCTTTGTGTTCAGGCATGGCAGCGGTTGAAAAAATCAGAAAATCACAGTTATCGTAAACTGTGATTGGCTCCCCCTTTTTTATCTGATTTTCGGAAAGTCATGGTTAAAAGGTTACCTTTCTCTTTCTCCTCATAATTCCAGGAAGCATCAATCTGACCGGAGAATGTATCCATCAGGCTTATTTCCGGAACTCTGCCTGCAGCCGGCTTCAACTGGTTTTCTATTGAACGCCCGTTATCGCGAATCTCAATTAAAATAGACTGCTCATCTGTATTTTCAACAAGACGGGTAGTAATGGTGCCGGACTGCTGATTTTCAAACCCGTTTTTCACAATATTGATAAGTGCTTCACTGATCAGCAGGGAACACGGAATGGCCTGATTAATGTTCAGAATGACCGGATCACATTCAAATTCTGCGGTGATCTCGGCTTTCGGCTCCAGTGTCTGAATGGCATTCCGAACAACCGCTCTGAGCGTTTCGGCAAATTGAAGAGAAGTAAAACTGTTTGAACTGTAGAAAAACTCGTGGACAGTTGCCAGTGTGGAAATACGTACCACATTGTCCAGCAGTTTCGACTGTACGCGTGGATTATCTTCCGAAAACGATTGAATCTGCATTAAACCGGAAATCAATGCCATGTTATTTTTTACCCGGTGATGAATTTCACTGAGTAGATTTTTACGGTCTTCATTCAGCGTGGCATTGTCAATCGCAATGGCGGCCTGATTCGCCAATGCCTGAAAAAAGGGGAGATCGTCCTCAATAAAATCTGTTTCGTCAATTTTGTTGATCGACTGTAGTACCCCGATAATCTCCCCGGTTTGGTTGCGTAGCGGAACACAGATCATGTTACGGGTTTTAAATTCTTTCGGTTTGAAGTCTCCCCTGAACCGTGAATCGGCTTCGGTATTGTTCACAATCTGAGCTTTTCCGTGAATGGCCACCCATCCGGCAATTCCTTCATTCGCGGGAATCCGTTTTCCCGAAAGGGATTCTTGTAACGGGCCTGTTGGCAAGGTGAGAATCATCTCTCCTGATTCCTTATCCATCAAAAAAACTGTGCACGCTTCACTATTTGTAATTGTTTTTGCCCCTTCAATCACACCGGAGAGTACATGGTCCAGATCAAGAGTGGAATTGATGCGGCTGATCAAATCAAGAAGAATATTCAGTTTTACATCAGATTGTGCTGTTTCGGTATTTACCTGTTTCATAACCATGAGTAAGAAAATGTCAAATCTACTTCCTTATAATACTGTTCAGAGGGCAGCCTGTTCCATCTGTTGTTTCAATTTCTGTGCGGCCTTCGCATAACCCCCGCCGGAACCATCCACAAAATGAGTTGATTCTGTTCCGATTGCAGATAATGAGACGAAAAATTAAACTACGTTTGAATAATCTCATTTTTTTATGTCAATTTTGCGTTTATTTTAGTGAAAATTACAGCTCAAATTTTTAAAAAATCCGATCTCGCTATGACAACCAGAAGAAAATTTTTATCCACTTCAGGAAAACTGATTGCAGGTGTTGGAGCCTCATCAATGCTGCCAGCTACATCTTTTTCGATTCTCAGCAGCCGCTCACCCAATGAAAGTATCGGTGTTGGCCTGATTGGCTGCAGGGGCATGGGCTGGGCAAATCTCCGGAATCTACTCCGTGCCGACGACAGTGTAGAGTGCCGCGCCCTCTGCGATGTAGATGAAAATGTTCTGAACGATCGCGCCGGAGAATTTGAAGAGGAATACGGGACCCGCCCAACGCTGTACAAAGACTACCGCAATATGCTCGATAATCCTGATATCGATGTAGTAATTATCGCCACACCCGACCACTGGCACTGTTTGCAGAGTGTACATGCCTGCCAGGCCGGAAAGGATGTGTTTCTTGAAAAACCGGTAGCCAAAGATATTGCCGAATGCGATGTGATGGTTTCGGCTGCACGAAACAACAACCGTGTGGTACAGGTGGGGCAGTGGCAACGAAGCGGTCAACACTGGAACGATGCGATCAATTTTTTGCACTCGGGTGCTCTTGGTAATATCCGGGTAACCAAATCATGGGCCTATCAAGGCTGGATGGGCTCCATTCCGGTTCAGCCTGATGATAATGCTCCCGATGGTGTGGATTACGACATGTGGCTGGGCCCGGCTCCGCAACGTCGCTTCAATCCCAACCGTTTTCACTTCAACTTTCGATGGTACTGGGATTATGCAGGCGGACTGATGACCGATTGGGGTGTGCATTTGATCGATATCATTCTCTACGCAATGGAAGTGGATGCACCCAATACGGTTATGTCAACCGGAGGGAAATTCGGTTATCCAGATGATGCGATGGAAACACCTGACACCCAGCAGGCAATCTATGAATTCGATGACTTTTCGATGATCTGGGAGCATGCCGCCGGAATTGACGGAGGGCCTTACGGACGAAACCACGGTGTGGCATTCATCGGAAACAGCGGTACACTTGTAATTGACCGACGCGGATGGGAAGTAATCTCCGAAACCGAAGATGGCGAGGAACTGATCCGCGATGTGGAAACCACTCAAAGTGACGGGGAAGATCTGCTCAATCACATGAAAAACTTCGTGGAGTGCATCCGCAGCCGTGAACGGCCCAGCGCTGATATTGAGATTACGGCAAACACGGCCATCGTTGCCAGCCTGGGCAACATCGCCTATCGCACCGGTGAAAGGATCGAATGGGATCATGCTGCAAGACGTATCACTAATGTGGAACGGGCGAACGAGCTCCTTAAAACCGAATACCGTGATCCCTACACATTTCCGGATGTATAATTTTTATTCAAGCAGGCTCCTCGATTTTTACCGGAGAGCCTGCACGAATGCGGTAATATCATTACTCTGACACTCGTTCGATCGCAAACGATTTTTCGCCTTCTCCACTCAGGATTGTGCGGAACAGAAGGCCATTATACCCGGCGCGTTCTCTGGCAATCTCTTCACCATCCACAGAAAGAATAAAATCTGCACCCTGTTCAAGATTTTTGAGCCTCCACTGAACCATCGTGACGGCCGCTGTTTCAATGGTTCCGTCTGAAACTCTTTGCCCATCCGGATTCCATTCTCCAACGGTCAGTTTTGTCGGGTAAGCAGCCATTACGTCAAAGCCGTCTGCTTTTTCAGTTTCAAAAGGAAAGGCGTCGTATTCATACGTTCCGTCGGGCATTGCAGTAGTGGGTATGCCAAGATAGATTCCGTTAAACTTCCCGGCCAGAACCACTCGCTCGCCACCGTGATACAGCCATCCCGGAATGTTGTTTGCATACGTATTCCGCGCCTGATAATAGACCGGCAGCGTTGATTCATCACTGATATGCCCGTGCTTATTTCTTAAAAAAGAGAGGTAGGTAATTCCGGCTTCAACCCAATCGTCCAGGCCCACTGCTGGCGGCGACCAGGTTTGAACAAAAGGCTCAAAATGGATACCATCATGCGAAGAGGCATAACTGACCCCGCGTGCCCCTGCTGTGGGGTAGAGCCCAAATGATTCATCCGACTGAACATAATAGGCGGCCAGGTGCCGGTGTGTACCCATCTCATACGTTTCCTGCATCTCCCAGTTCAGGCCATCTTCTGACGTATGAACCGAAATCGCGGTATTGGAAGAGCCGATACAGTATAAAAAGTATTCCCCGTCCACATACACCACATCGGCATCCTTGCACATCATATCATCAATCACCGGCTCATCATTTTCCCAGTGAATACCATCTTCACTGGTGATATGTTTGGTAATCCAGACTCCTTCGTACTCCACAGTGTACCAGCCACGGTAGATTCCGTCAATTTTTAATACACTGATTTTTTCATTGCTGGCATACCGATTATGGGGCAGAAAAACGGGATTGTTCTCATATTTGTGCCAGTTTACACCATCATCACTGGTTGCAAATCCATACCCTTTTCCGCGCACCTGATTATCGCGAATACGATACCACATCAGGTAACGACCATCATCCGTTTTCATCACAGAGTGGCCGCCTACCCAGTTTCCTTCCTCCTGGGTTACATCGGGAAGGCGCGGCAGAACCACGTAATGCGGCTGCGGGGCGCGAGACCACTCTCCCGATGTTACTTTGTAGTCGGATGCATCCACACGCACATCATCAAAATAGAGCCGATCACTGCTTCCCTCGTCCGTATGAACATAGATGCCTATCGCAGCCGGGCTGATGGCTGTTTTTCCACGCTTCTGCATCAACACATCTCCTGATTCTGCGTCCTTTACAGAACCTGAAAAGTTTCCATACTCATCCAGCTCCAGACTGAAGGTGTACACAGTGCCCGAAATGATCCCGAAAGCCTCATCTTCGGGCCTGTTCCACTCTGATTGATCCAATTGAACACCTCCGCCTGAGGAATGAACCTGCAGGCCGGAAAAGCGCTCATACGTTTCAAGCAGATAGAGACCGGCCGACCAGTTATCACTGTCACTGTCTGCACGGAAGCTGACACTCACGGTGAAAGGCCTGCCTTTATAAAAAGCATTGCTGAGCATCAGCCACTGGTGCTCACGTTCACCGCCATCCCAGCGGAGCGAATAGTTTCCGGTGATCGGCTCATCATCTGTAACCGTAAATCTCGGACGGATAAAATCAGTAAGCGAACCCACATATCGCGGACGAAAATTCTGCCAGTCGGCTGTTTCAAACCCGTCGTAATTTTCCGGAGTCAGTCCGGCCTGTTGTGCGCTTGCTGTTTCTGTCTTTGCAAAGAGCATGATCCCTGCCAGTAATATCAGGCCGATGAAGCCTTTCAAAAGATCAGTTTTTATTTTCATGTTTATTACGTTTTACCTGATTTTCTTTGTTTTATAATCTCCTCTGTGTTCTGACGGAGAATTTTATGAGGTAACCTATGACCTCACACAAATCTTTGAGAAGTATAATCTTTACTATTCAAAGAAAAAAAGAATGAGGATTTTATCTGCTTAATTCGTTTACGATTTAAAAAATGAATGTCATTATTTATTCAGATAAAAGGAAAACCGTATAGTGTTGTGTCAAGAATGAAGTTTCGCAAGAAACCCGCAATGTTTCCTTATCACCAATGGCAGTAAGAATGGAATTTTTCATCCTTTTTGAAGAAAAAACATTGCGGGTTTTCCCGTCATTTGATTGTTGACATGATAATAGTATCTCAGTTCATTTCATTACGAAACCTTCACCATCTCACCGTCCCGTTTTGCTTTTTCCCGGCCCCATTTGGCTACGGCCTCCAGCACGGGCAGCAGGGTTTTACCCTCATCGGTCAGCTCATACTCCACTCTGGGCGGCACTTCCGGATATACCGTCCGGCTCACAATCCCGTCATTTTCCAGGGCTTTTAACTGGATGGAAAGCATCCGGTCGGTAATATCGGGGATATGCTTTTTCAATAGTTAGCTCTTCTCTTTTCATGGCAAAAATTTAAGTTACATTATATATGTAAAAAATATGTTAATTCGGATTAACATCTAAATTAAGAGTATACTCATGCCAAAACGAACAGTCCCCGTAAAACCCCACAAACGATCAATCCCTTCTCTCGTTCCAAGAAAAAATCCAAATGCTCCCAAGCCGGGCCCAAAAACAGTACCGGTAACTCCACACAAGAGAACGCCCCCAAAGAGATAAGTTTTCTGTACATACCTTAAAATGGCTATCTTTGGGAATAGAAATGTAATGGCCAGGATACTGAATACCCATGAACTAGAAAATAGAGCTCATAGAAAAGTTGCGGGTGGATCTTTCCTCATCACCGGATTACTCCCCTCCAAAATGGCACGGAAATGAACTTGTCAGTCGCAGAAACGCAGTGGAAGAAGACCGGGAAACGTACACGGATTGGGATAAAGCCAAAGAGGAGATCCGAAAAGAGGTTTCATGACCATTCGGATCCTTGAGTCGGCAAAGAGAGATTTAAACCCCAGTTCTCCCACTTATTTCACAGCCATTTCCAAATAATTTCGAATCCTTTCCCTATTAGACATTAAACTGGAAAACTGCTTATCCGAAACGTCGCTGAATCGCGCCAGTACTTTCCGGTTAATATCCGTTTGGTTCTCAAATATGGCTAACGACCGGAATGGAATTCGCCATTTTTCAAACTGGTGGAGGCTAATCGTCACGTCCCGGCATTTGTCATCGTTCTGGATGGCAAAAATCAGAAGCGGAACCTCCAAATTATTTACAAAACAGTCCACCGGGTAGCTTTTTTGCTGATCGTATTCTTCAAAATGGTGATCGAACGTGTAGCGGCCTTTGGGAAGTTCAGCTTCCATAGTTTGTTTGAAATCCTCTATAAATGTGGATTTAACAATTTCGCGGTTCAGGTAGCTCAGGTCAGAGATTTTAGTCAATGCTTGCAGGTATGTATACAATGCATTGCCGGCTTCACCCGGCTCAAAATACAATTCAAGTGAGCCGTCAGATTCTGAAATCCCGAAATTATTTAAAACAGATTCCAGCAGTTCTGCACGATTCCCGCGCTCCAGGGCTGCCATGTCCATCTCATAGCTCATATGCATAAAAGTGTGCCCTTCGTCACTCAGAACCCAGCCGTTACCATTCTTTATAAGCACAATCGAAAAACCGTCTCCGTCATCAAAGGTAAATGGAGTAAACACACGGTACCGGTTTACCCCTTCCTCATGCAGGCGCACCGCCTCCGAGACTTTTTCTTTAAAATCGTTTGCTATGTGTTTAGTTGTATTCAAGGTCTGTTAAAGCTCGAGCTTTGTGAATATGAAATTCATAAAATGCCGGTTCTTTATCCAATACGTTTCGGTGTTCATGACTTTTCCCATTATAACGAGTCAATTTAAAAACCGAATTTAATTCTTTCGGGCTATACCCTAAAATTGCTGAAAAATCGAGCGGGTTTTTGCGGCTCTGCCTGAGTTTAAGATAAAATGCACTCCCGTCTTTTCTTGGAATCGTGTAATCAAATTCCTTATGTACGTTCTTGTCTTTCATACGGGAGAATAGTTCCTCGTCTCGTTTAGCTTATTTTGGAGATCTGTTACAAACGAACAGTCTCCGTAAAACCCCACAACCTATCAACTACTTCCACGCTCCCCAATTCTCCCAAGCCGGGACCTAAAACTGTGCCAGTTACTCCACACAAGAGAACGCCGCCGAAGCGGTGATGAAAAGTTTACAAAACACTGCTAATTTGGGTACATCTGTGCGTTATCAGAGTTAAAGAAATTCCTTATAAAACCACATGTACTACCGCAGAAAAACAGTGCTCTCGTTATTAGAAGTGTTCGGTAACAAACCGGAAAAGATCCAGATCAACGAAATTATTCATTAAACAAACTCCCCTGTCCGGCATATGGGGAATCTCCCGTACCTCAATATGCCCTTCCCAAAAAAATCTCAACTACTATAAGCGTAATCTCTTTTAAATCAGCAGATTCATTATTCGTCATAAATTCAATCTGTCCTAAATTATACTGTTCTACGTGAACCAAACTCATCCCTTTCCTATATTCCGATTAAATATCATAGACCAAAAACTCCAACTCATCCAGCTATGTACCCACGCTTTTTTAGTATGTTAGCATTGATTCTTTTTCTTTTCATCACCTGTCAACCGGTGGTTACTGCCCAGGGCCTTTCACCCGAAGATGTGGCCAACATCAAAACCGTAAGTTCTGTTTCGATGAGCCATAATGCCGAATCGGTGGCATACACGCTGAGTGTTCCCCGCACCGATGACGATCCGGTGGGACGAAATTATTCGGAACTCTACATCATCCTGGCTACCGGTGGTGATCCTGTTCCGGTTATTGAAAAACCACAATCGGCCGGTTCTCCGCAGTGGGGGGCTGACGGGCGCCTCTACTTTATTGCTCAGCTTGCAGACCATCATGATCAGGTTCAGGTCTATTCTGTGAACAATTCCGGAGACGATCTCCAAAAACATACTCAGGCGGAACACGGCCTCAGCAGTTTCGCCTGGAGTGCGGACGGCTCAACTCTTGCTTATACCGCGATGGATCCCGTATCCGATGAACAGCGCGAACTCGAAGAACGAGGTTATGACATGATTGTAGCCGGAGAAAACCTTCGATTTATGAGACTCTGGGTGAAACCTCGTGACGGCGATGCGGGGATTATCTCACCAGATGATCTTTACATATGGAATTTTTCATGGGGGCCAAACGGAGAACAACTGGCAATGCGGGTCAGTGACAAACCCGGAGCCGATGAAGATCAGATGTACACCCGTTTCTCTGTAATCAATAAAGATGGAACAGAGCTGCGGGATGTGATGAGCACTCCAAAAAAGAAAACATCTGTGAGCTGGTCACCCGATGGAAGCCGTCTTGCCGTACTGGCCGGGAAAGTGTACAGCGATCCGCTGCCGCAGCGTATCTGGATCATTGATCTGGAGGAGGGAACAAAAAAAGATGTGACCCCGGAATACTGGAAAGGAACACCAGAATGGCTTACCTGGATGGATGACCTGACCCTGATGTTTACCGCCGTTGAACGCTCAGCCACCACTCTTTACACCATGCGAACCGACCGGCTGACCAAAAATGAATTGCTCGGCGGGGGAGAAGAAATTTTCAGAAGTGCGAGCCCGGATGGAAGCAATCGCTCATTTGCCTTTTCTGTCAACACGAAAAATCACCCCGGCGAAGTATATGTGGCCGATGCGAGAAGGGCAGAGTTTCAGCGTTTGACTTATCACAATACCTGGCTGAATGAGCGCGAATTGGGTGAGCAATCTTCCATCACCTGGAAGGGTGCCGACGATAAAGAAATCGAAGGAATCCTCGTGAAACCAGTCGGTTTCGAAGAAGGCGTACGCTACCCTCTGGCCATTTTGCCTCATGGCGGACCGGAGGGAATCAGCATGAATGGCTGGAATACGCGTCCGCTCTATCCGGTGCAGCTTCTGGCCAATGAAGGGTATGTGGTGTTCAAGCCTAACTATCGCGGAAGCGGCGGCCGGGGAACAGAATTTGCCTCTGCCAATCACCGCGATCTGGGCGGCAAAGAGTTTGATGATGTCCTTCTGGGTATTGACGATCTGGATGAGGCCGGACTGATTGATCCTGACAAAGTGGGTATTTCAGGAACCTCATACGGCGGCTATTTTGCAGCCTGGGCAGCCACACGCCATAGCGACCGGTTCGCAGCCGGCATTACCTTTGCAGGCCTCTCCAACTGGATTTCCTTTATGGGTACCACCGATATTCCCCACGAAATGAGTGTGGTGCACTGGGATCTCTACTGGTTCGACAATCCCGGACAAAACTGGGAGCGATCGCCCGTGGCATGGCTCAACCAGGCCGACACACCGCTGCTGGTGGCCACCGGACTTGCCGATGAACGCGTTCATCCCGAACAGTCGATCCAGCTCCATCAGTTTCTCGAGATGAAAGGAATCCCCACCGGGCTGGTGCTCTATCCAAGGCAGCCACACGGACTCACCGAACGCGCCCACCAGCTCGATTTTATGAATCGGGTAATTGACTGGTTTGAAGAATATCTGAAATAAGCTCTGACTCAATTCACATCAAGCCTAAAACACACCAAAATTGAATCTGTTGAATTCCAATCTCCGGCCTATTGCAAACCCTGGCCGAGGACTGATTTTTGTACTGGCGTGCCTGATCGTTTCCTGTACTACAACTGAGGAAGAGCCCTATCCGCACTCCGAAGAACCCATTGGTACTGCCAGCCAGATTTATGATGCAGCTTTGCCACACGATCTTGCCGTCAACACCTTTCGCAATACCGATCAGTTGTTTGCATCCCGGAAGGTTACACGGTCTGATCATCCGGAGCCATTTCCGTTAAATGATATGTTACCGAAGGAGGTCCATTTTACATTCCGTGACTCAGTTTATACCCTGGATGACTATATCGAACGTAACCGGGTAACAGCGATGCTGATTCTGAAAGATGGCCAAAATCTGTTTGAAACGTACCGGTTCGGCAATACCGGCCAGACGCGCTGGATGTCAATGTCAATTAGCAAATCGATCGTGTCCACTTTGATCGGGGCGGCCATTCATGACGGATACATTGAGAATATTGATGACCCTGTAACCCGCTACGTACCTGATTTAGAGGGAACTGCATATGACGGAACTACCGTCGAAAATATATTGATGATGACATCTGGGGTATCCTGGAATGAGGACTACACCGACCCTGAATCAGACCGTCGTCGTCTTCTTGAAGTTCAGATCTCTCAGCAGCCCGGAGCGGTTTTGGGTGTGATGAAAGAGCTGGAGAGGGAGCATGAGCCAGGAACGTTTTATCGCTACAATACCGGTGAAACTCAGATAGCTGCTGAAGTTTTGCATCACGCAACCGGCAGAACGCTGTCCGGATATCTGTCAGACCGGATCTGGCAACAGATTGGAGCTGAGGCAGATGCATACTGGTGGCTCGATGCGGAAGAGGGTATTGAAATCGGCGGAAGCGGATTTTCAGCAACTCTTAGGGATTATGCCCGATTCGGGCAATTTGTTCTCAATTACGGAGTGATCAATGGCGAAGCGGTACTGCCCGAAAACTGGATTCGGGAGGCAACAACCCCCAAAACATTGCCCGATGGCACAGACATCGATTACGGATATCTCTGGTGGACCGCCGAAACACCGGCAGGAAGGCGCGACGGAGCCTTTAGTGCGGACGGTATTTTCGGCCAGACCCTCTATTTGAACCCTTCAAAAAATGTGGTTATTGTCGTATTGAGTGCCTGGCCGGAACCTCTCGAAAGCGGAATGTTTGATTACGACTGGTCTGTTTTTGAAGCGGTAGTCGATTCACTCAGGCCGTACTGAAAGAAGAAAACTTCTCATCCCCGCGAACAATCAGAACCGCCCAGGGGCCGGAGCCGGGTGCAGAAATCTGAAATTGTCCGTCCGGTTCAACTGTTACTTCATCGAACCATCGGCTGTGAACGATATCGAGCCATTTTATTGAATATCCGTTATCCTCCGGCAGTTCGATAATCACTTCACCCCCATTGGGGAAGTAAACCGCGTACTGTTCACCTTCCACCGCAAATGCATACGCTTCGTCATCTTCTCTGTCTGAAAGCAGGTGGTTTGCCGGTTCTCCATCAAAAAAGCTGATTTCATCACTCAGCATTCTCATGCTTTTCATTTGCGCCTGAGCACCCGACGAAAGACCTGCGCCATAAGCAAAAAGCGGGCCGCTCCGGTGAAAGCGGGAGGTGGCAAATCCGCCAAAAATATTTCTCCACAGCTTCCGTGTCCCTTCAATCAGCCCGCCGCCATGAACCTCGCCGCCATAAATTTTTATACTGTTCATTGGGCGCTGGCCATCATCAAGACGATCTCTTCTTACAGTTTGCGCATTTTCCCAGTGTGTTTCTCCCCGCTGATGATTGTTCTGTGAAATATCCACATAGCGGTACATTTCTGGCTTGTGAAACGTGGCATCGTGCTCAGGATCCGAGAGGTCCCAGGCATCCCACATTTCAGTCACAAAAATCAGCTTGTCGGCCTCTTTTGCACGTGTGAAAAGATGATACGCCCAGAAATCACTCCAGTAGGGCGATTCGTTGGTCTCGTTGCTGATGCAATAAAGCAGGTTCGGATAATCCAGCGAGATGGAGAGCATTTTATCCACAAATGCCTTTTGGAATTTCCGCACCAGCGGGTTGTCTTCTTGTGCGGTTGTACTGCGGAAGAACGGATTTTCGAGCTGGCCGGGATGAGTTTCAATCACTTCGGGAAGTCTGCTCTCTTCAGCGGAGTAATTGATGTTATTTTTCGGATTGAAAGGGTTCAGGTTCCAGGGGCCGCGGGCAAAGTCAAACCGGTCCCAGACTTCTATTTGTATAATAATGTCACGTTCGTATGCCCATTCAAGAAAATTCCTGAAACGTGTCCAGTACTCATCATTCCAGCTTTCAAGGTCATAAAGACCGTCTTCCTGCTTTCCAAAAGCCCATTCGTTATCCACGTCGCGACTGCTCATTGTGTTTCGCACATAGTTACCGCCAAAGCGTACCATCAGGTCGAGGTGAGATTCCAGCCCGAACGGCCAAATATCGGGATGGTTAAAGAGGTTATCCTGGTCGGTGGCTCCAATAAGCAGAACCGGCTCACCTTTGTACTGCCAGTAACGGGGGTTTCCGGTGTAGGGCTGAATTCTGTCGGAGTGATGTTCTACCTGTCCGTAGTAATCAAGCTCCAGAAACTGTTGATAAAAAGGTGTGGATATGTTTTCCTGAGCGGCTGTATACTCTGTCGGCAATAAACTGATCAAAACTGTAAAAACCGCTAAAACGGAGATAGATTTCATTATATCTTGCTTGTTATGGT
>SLGL01000041.1 GCA_007123785.1 Balneolaceae bacterium | reverse complement strand
TTCTAAATGAACTTGAGCAGAGTGGTTCGCTAATGATAGCAGGTGGTTTGTACAATATCGGTAACGGGAAAGTGGATTTTTTTGAATCTTGATAACCCCGAAAACTTTCTCCGGGGTTTTGCTTTCAGTTCAGAGGTGAGATTCCGAATATCAAAAACCCGCTGGATTGATGGGATCCATTGCTCTTTTGGGTATTACGGCACATATTTATTTTAACTGCCGGTTTTCATTTCTCTGTCGGGCAATCTCCATGATCGGGATTCCATCAATCAGTACATCTTTTAAAACAGCCTCTCCATCTTTGATACTCACCAGGGCATAAGCAGTTACGGATGTGTCGGCCTGCGATTCCTGATATGCCATTTCGGCATCATAAGCTTTTGATTCTTCCATATAAAACCGGTCGAACGGGTAGGAAACTCTTACTCTGCCTGAATAGAAATAGCTGACTTCGGTTTTTAAAAAATGTTGACTTCCGGAGGGTTTTTGCCCGGTAACTGAATCCACACTTGCAAAACCGTTGGCATCGGCAGAAATGATCAGGTAAATGGTTTCACCGGTCAGCCACTCTTTATCCGATGGAAGATCAACCAGGCTTTCATCAAACTGAAGCGATATATATTTGCCGCGAAACGGATCGTGAGGATCAACCGGAGCTGTTTTGAATTTAAACTCTGTGCCATAGCGTAAAATGTTCTCTCTGTCCAGGATCATTTTTGTGGGTACAAAAAGCTGAAAAATTACCATAACGATAAACAGAAGGAATAGGCTTTTTTTAAGATTCATTTGCACCCCTCTTTTTAAGCATCCAATAGTTCGCAGCTAAGAATCCGGTACCGGCCAGAACAAAGAGCAGTCCGCGTGTAACAAAGCTGAACTGGATATCAAAGAACCGGCAGATGATGAGCGCTGCCAAAATCATCATCCCGAAGTTGAGCAAGCCCAGGCTGTTCTGTTTTGCTCCGTCCAAAATTGTCAGAATACCGATTACAATCACCATCAGATTGATGAGAATTTCTACACCGGGGAAAATCAAACCGTACAGAAACAGAGCAATAAACAGAACAAATACAGGTGAGAGCGGTTTGATTTCGCTCCACGCCCTGCCTTTTTGCTGAGAAATGAAAAGCCACGCAGCCAGTGCGGTAATGATCAAAGCTGTATAAAATTCAGGCGCGGTGATCACCTCACTGAACAGAAGGTTGGCTCGACTGAGTTGATCCCAAAATCCGCTGAAACTGAGTGCAAGAAGCAGTGTCACAGTTCCGAGCGTACCAACAGCTTTATAACCGTTCCGTTTCAGGCGTTGGCCTTCAAAATAGATTGAATTTCCCGTCAGATAGAAAAACCCGAACAGGCTGACATAGGCGATAAACATCAGTTCGGTGGCAGTGCCCGCAACAGTGCCAAGTGTGATCGTTACGGAAAGCGGAATGACCCAGTGATGAAAACCTGTGAAGTTGCTCTGTGGATGGTTCTTTGCCAGTACATAGTAATAAGGCAATACACCCGCCAAAAGAATCCAGTAATATGTAGAATGTTCAGACGAATAGGACCAATAGCCGGTTTCGGATGCATACCATGTAATGCCGGCAATATAAAAGAGGGACACAATGGATGATTTCATGACATAGATGATGGGAAGGCAGAGAGCCATCCAGGTCAATAGAAAAGGGCCGAGGCTGCCGGGTATGTTGTACGTCTGGCTCACCAGAGCAAGGGTTGTGCCCACAGAAAAAAAGAGAAATAGTGCGCTGCTCTCTCTCCAGGCGATGCTGACCGGTTTTTTAAAAAATATATATCCGCAAAGCAGCTGTCCGGTTACCAGGGGAAGAAAAGCAAAGCCGGTTTTTACAGGCCTGGAGAGCTCATCCCAGTTATGTGCCATAATCAGGATAATTCCCAGGCCCACCAAGAGGGCTCCCAATACCCCGAATACAAGATAAAGCCGGTGACTGCCCTGCTCAGATTTCATATTGTAATAGCTGCTGATTCTGTTGGCCGTCTCTTGTGAAATGACATCAGCTCTTACCAGTTCCGGCAGCTCTTTTCGGATGCTCATGGCCTTGATTTAAATTTGTGATCTCTCATTTTACTTATGTTACCAGCGAAAGTTGCATAACCGGAAGTGCCAACTATAATAAACAAACGGTGTATCAAGTGATATGGACAACAGATGTAAAGATAAAATTAACATGATCTCTTTTGATTCGGGAGCGGAATCTCTGATTTCGTTAACGGTCAAGAGCTATTCAAATTCAAAAGCAAAATGAAGGGAGTGGCTCACTCTCGGGCTCAAATGAAAAACTATCACTCAGTGAAATAGAAGAGATCGCCAGGGAGTCCGGTTTATCGCCCGAATTTGTCAGGGATGCAGTTGTTGAACTTGAAGGCATCCCGAATGAAAAACCTGTCTTTCTGGAAACCGATAAAAGTCATGAAATTGAGCTGCTCGGCAATGCAAAAGGGACAATCGATCAGAAAACCTACTTTATAGTACTCTGTTTAACACTACTATTGTGTCAATAAAGAAGTTTCGCAAGAAACCCGTCCCGAAGCCTCGGGGTTTCCTTGTCACCATTGGCAGTAAGAATTGAATAATACAGCCTTATCGAAGAAAAAACATTGCGGGTTTTTCCGTCAATTGATCGTTGACATGACACTACTCTGCTTAAAAACTAATTTATGTATCTGTGATTCAGTTTACCTTAAATCCGAGGCGAAAACTGCATACTCAACGTTTCAGGTAAACGCATTTGCCATTCGGGGGCTTTGGAAAGTTGCCTGTTTCCCCGTTGAATTGCCAGCCTGTTAACTTAAACTCTTCAAATACCATCATCATCTCTTTTCATGTTTTCATTAAAAAAAACGAATCAGCCTTCAGGGTTGTCATAATGTGAAAGTTCTTCCTGAGCGGTCCTGCTCTTCAGCAAGTGGCCAAGGACCGGACTCTCAACTACAAATGGAATGCTGTACAATGGGCTTTCAAGATCTTTTTCCAAAGCCATAAGCAGTGGTATTTCGGCAGCAGCCCTCATTTTCAAAAGCGGATCGGATACAGGTGATGACGACATACTCTGATTTGCGATCCAGGCGTAGGGTTCAATTCCTGATCGTCGTAAATCTGCCTGCAGTTTTTGAGCTTCGGTTATAGGTGTAGTTTCCGGCAGGGTTACAATCAGAAGTTTGGAGTATTCAGGGTCCTGCAGATACATGTAGGGCGTTTTCAGTTTGCCGGCATCCATTGCCGTATTCCGCAGAATCTCTTTATGGTAACTGCCGGTAGTATCGAGCAGCAACAGGGTGTGTCCGGTCGGAGCGGTATCCACCACCACAAATTTTCGCTTTGCCTGATGAATGGCTCTTGAGAACGCCTGGAAAACCGCAACCTCTTCCGTACAGGGTGATTCCAGGTCTTCCCGTAAAAGCTTCAGCTCCTCGTCCGATTTATCCTTACCCCTTCGCTGGAGAATTTTTTCAATGTAGGCCTGTTTTTCAGCGTGAGGGTCAATACGGTCTACTGTTAGGTTTTTCGGGATTTCGGTATCACCAAGATGATCGAGCAGGTGAGCGGCCGGATCGGTTGTTGTCAGGTGGACCGAGTATCCTTTGTGAGCCAGTTTCAATGCGATAACCGCCGCAATTGTGGTTTTTCCTACACCGCCTTTGCCCATTGTCATGATGAGTCCGTGCTCCTTATCATCAGTCATGTCTGCGACAAGCTGGTCCAGGCCCGGTAATTCATTTTCGTGCTTATCGGCGATCATGGCTGTGCTTCCGGCACGAATCTCATCTTTATCCAGCGGTTCAAATACCTTTCGAAGCCGGTCGATTCCAAGCAGGTTGTAGGGGCGAAGCGGAAACCGGAGCTGCTTCATCTCTTGCAAACGCTTCGGCATTTCTTCGAGTGTACGGTTTGCCAACTTCTTCATTTTCAGTGCAAATGGATCGGTTTCATCCTGTGGTTCAAAATCACCGTTAATCAGCAAGATCTGATTCGACAGGCCCATTTCATCCAGCTCTTTACCAGAACGGTCGGCTTCTCGCAGGGCGGAAGCATCGGGACGAGTTACCAGGCAGATCGTCGTTGCATCCTTATCCTTCAGCCGATCCACCACTTTTTGGTATCGCTCCTGGCTGGTTTTCAGTGCAGAAGAGGGACCAATGCAGGATGCTCCATCGGGATTGGATTCAATAAAATCACTCCAGGCAGCCGGCAGTTCCAGCAGGCGGAGAGTGTGTCCGGTCGGGGCTGTATCAAAAATGATGATATCATATGGCTGCTCATCCTCATCACCGGCCACATATCTGGCAAATTCGTCGAATGCCGCAATCTCGGTTGTGCAGGCCCCGGAGAGTTCCTCACGAATTCTCTCAATTTCGTGAGGCGGCAGGATATCTTCCATCGGGGAGATCACACGCTGGCGGTACTCTTCGGCAGAAAGCTCCGGATCTATATTTACAGCATGCAGGTTTGGGATGTCGTTCACAGGTGTGATCTTTTCTGTGATATTTGTTTCCAAAACCTCTTTCAAATTGGAAGCAGGATCGGTGCTGATGAGAAGCACGGACTGGCCCTCATCGGCAAGTTTAACAGCCGTTGCACATGCAAGCGAGGTTTTGCCAACACCGCCTTTCCCAGTGAAGAAGATATATGGAGTGATTTCAGGTAGTCTATTCATGATGATCGTAGTTGAAATGTGTTGGAATTAAGTTGAGGATGTTAAATTCCCCTCAAGCGAGGGGTGTGTTCCGTGGCTTTGATCGTGAATTGCAACCATTCCAGATTTCTTACCCTTGTGAACACACCTCTGATTTTTGAAAGGCTCGCTACGCGATTTTTCTCAAATCTGTCCCCTTTTTAGAGGGTAGATTTTCTTAACAGCACCCGCTTCCCGGCGCGCATCCACCGGGTTGTACGCCCAATAGTTCATTTGCGGTTTGAAGAGTGGATTGCGTGATTCGCTGACGGTTGTTGATTCCGCTCTGCATGGCCTGCACAAGCTGCTGAATTGATAAACCGTTACGTTTTCCATTTTCAAACAGGACCTTCATGTTTTTTTCATTTCCATCGGTAACCGCCATCTCTAAGGTGTGCAGCAGCTCTGCTGACTGTGCGACTCCATTCGTTTTTGGAGCAGTAAGTTTCAGCCATTCTGTGAGCTGCAGACGGTCGGGATAGCCACCTTCAGATACAATCTCATCGTTTACAAAAATGAGCGGCAGGCACGCTGTTCCTTCACTGCGCAGGCGGGTAAGTACTTCTGTTTTTAATTTGAATGCTTCTGGTTCTTGACCCAGATTATAGCGTTTTACTTCAACCCCTTGAGTTTTTAACCATTTCATGTTATTGGCAAAGTCGGCAAGCGAATCGTCCACATCGGGTCCGCACACCCCCGTACTGCAGCACATGGCTGGGTCATAAACTTCAAGAATGGTTTTTATGTCTGTTTGATTTGACATCATTTTCCTCAGTAGTTGGTGGATTGTATTAATTAATCGTAAAATTACGATTAAGTATTTCCGAATCCAAATTCTAAATGATTTAACAAAGAAAATGAATACTGAATATGTGTTTCAAAGAATATTCAATGATGCCCCTTCAAATCTCAATCACCTGCCTGTTTTGTCTTATAAATCTCTGCAAAACGTGCTGTGAGCAGAGTCAAATCAATATCCAGATGTAAAGTTATATAAATCATTAACAGGTAGAATCAGGTCAATGGCGAGATCGATCGGTGTGATAGGCGGTATATACTAAAATGCGTCTCAGGGTTTCAGCTTTTGAAACTGTACCAAACTCAGCAGTGGAAACAGCTTCATCGTATTCAACCCGAATGAAATCCACTTCCAGGCCTGCAGGATCTTTCAAATCCAGGTCTCCATCCCACTCCAGCATAGCGTAGCAGGCACGCGGGTCCCCGTCCTTGGGTTTGCCGGCGGATCCAATGTTTATGGCATGGCGAATCGTACCATCTCTATCTTCAATCATTTTATATGTGAAGGTAATCGAATCAACTCCCGGGGATTTATCCTCATCCATTATATAAGCACAACTGCAATCATTACTGTACAAACCCACACCCTGATCATAATTCCCGGCAATAACAGGAATTCCTTTTGACCGGATCAACTCAACAACTTCATTCGGATAAGGGGCATAACCAACCAGATCTCCCAGGCAGTAAATAACATCGGGTTGGCGGGCATATATATCGTCAAATACCGGATAGAGCGCATCAATATTGGCGTGAATATCACTAAAAAGCGCAATTTTCATTATCAGCAGCAGGTTTGAACTAATTCATTCGAAAGTTCTGAGAGCAGCGACTGAAGTTCTTTGATGCCATCTGGATTCAGGCAGTAGCATGTTCGCACACCCTCCACTTCTCCGGTAATTAACCCGGCAGATTTAAGAGCTTTCAGATGTTGCGAAACGGTTGACTGCGCAAGAGGCAAAATCTCCGTAATATCTCCGCAGAAGCAGGTGGTTCGTTCAGCTAATATTTTGAGGATGGCAATTCTGGCAGGATGGCCCAGTGCCCTGGCAATTTCAGCAGAGCGCCGGATAGAGCTGTCATTGATTGAAACTGAGGTTATCATCATAATAATATTTATCGTTAATTTACGATAAAAATAAAGCCTGTATGATTCTTAACCAAACAAATTTTTCAATACGTCACCCGCCAGCCACCCTTCACCTACGCATTAAGCTTCGTAGAACAGGTGTTCCCGCCAATTGATTCAAGGCCGGATAACCATCATTAAAAAGTTAAACTATAATAAAATAATTATATGGGTAATGTCAGGGACAGAGGGGGGCATACACTGTGATTTAACTACATATACATATTAGACACCCCTCTAAATCTCCCCTTATTAGGGGAGACTTTTGGTTGACCTGATATTAGAATTAGCCACACAAAGAAATAAAGAACCAAAAATTATCTAACCTGCGAATCCGGAACCCTGAAGAATACGATTGATCTGTTTTTGATGATGGCTGGTATGAACCCTCGTAAAATCGAGCATTTGACAGCGCGGGATAAATGAGGAGCCTGGTGAATAAAGCAGGTTAGAGATCCAGGGTCATCTGATTTGCTTTTCGAATTTCATCATAAAAACGATTTCTCTTTTTGAATAGCTTTTCAAAATAGACAATTTTTTGGTCGCGGTAATCATAAATTACCGGCAGCCGGTTTGACCGGGTAATCCGACCGATATACTGAATCAACTTTCCTTTGAAAGCAAAAGGATAGACCAAAAAAAGGCAGTCGAACTGATCCACGTCGATGCCTTCACCAAAAAACTGGCCGGTGGAAAGTACAATCTGAAAGTGACCAGCCAAAATTTGTTTCATTTTTGACTTCTGGCTTCCTTTGGAATCGTCCCCGCTCAGGGTTATCGTTTCAAACCGCTCTTTCAAGTAGAGATTCAGAACGTTAATATGCGCTTTACGCTCAGTAAGCAGCAAAATTTTCTTTTTCTGTTCTATTACCTTTGAAAGGTCATTAACAATCAACTGATTCCGGGCGGTATCATATACCAATATCTGTGAAAGGGTTTCATAATCATCGATTCGATAGTCAAAAGGTGCCTGAAGGCCGGTATTTCTGATGTTGATCTGAATAGTTGCCGATTGATCAGAATCGAGATATTCAGAACTGATTTCAGACAAAATATTTCCGATATAAACGTAAATCAGATTTTCGTCATTATTCTTTCGCATCGGTGTGGCTGTGAGTCCATACAAGAAATAGGAGCTGTATCGGGTAATGGTTTCGCGAAATGTTTTGGCTGGAACATGATGGCACTCATCCACAATGATCGTTCCGAATGAATCCTTAATTTTGCCACTGACCTCATGCTGTTTCAGGGTTTGAATCATTCCCACCGATATCTTTTTTCCTTCATTTTTATAAGAGCCTGAATACGTGCCAATATCTCTTTCAGGTACTCCTAAAAAAGATTCGATTCGGTCAATCCACTGGTCGAAGAGTTGCTTACGGTGCACAATGATCAGGGCAGGCTGTTGTATACGGGCGATGAGTTCCAATCCCATGATCGTTTTCCCTGATCCGGGCGGTGCTACAATCACACCGAAATCCTTCTTTTTTGTGGGTTCAAGAGCTTTTTCCTGCCATGGATGGAGTTGAATACCCGAGTGGTAAGTGATTGGCGAAAGTTTTTTACGTTTATCTTCAACATAATATGGAATGCCCTGTTTCCTGGAATAATCGACCAAATCAGGTAAGAAACCTCTGGGTATGGTAATGCTGTCATCATTTTCTCCGATCAGGTTGAAGTACTTTTCGGTCTGCCAGGTACTTCGGCCCACCTTCTTTTTCATCAGGTAGTCCGAATTGATAAAGTTCAGCTGATCCCGGATGTACCTGGTGATTTCCGGAGTGAGATTATCTTTCTTCAGGCAGACCTGATTACCAAGAATAATTTTAAGGATCTCACCGGGTGAAGAAGCCGTTTCGGATGATTTTGCAGGGAGATTGTGAATTGAACGGTAGATTTGATCGAGTTCAGCACGTGTTGTTTTCTGAATGCTCTCCAGGAAGCCCCACTGATTATCAAAAGCCTTGCCGGATTCGGGGTCAATAAAACAAGTGTTTCCGTCAGTCATCCGGCTTTTACTGAGTGGCAGAGCAATGAGGTTTCCGAATTCCTTGCCAGAATGTGAATCCTGGTTAGGAAACAACCGGTCGAAGCTGGCATCTTTTTCAAAATCCGAGAGGATACCGGCTTCACGCAACAGGTGAAATGCAATTTTCCGGCTTTTCCAGGCGGGATAGGGTTCCTGGAAAAAGAGCCATACATGACCTCCATTACCGGACCTGGACCGCTCCAAATATGCGGGAAGCTTATTCTGTTTGCACAGATGAATAAAACGGCGGCTTTCCTCCATCCAGTTTTCCCTGTCAAAATCAGCAGCTAAAAACCAGGAGTTATTCTTCTTCAACAGTGGATAGATACCAACAGTCTCTTTTCCCAGCAGATGATTTTTTAAGGCTTGCGGAGTAAGAGGGGCTAACGTTTTATGCTTGAAATTCTGAAATGTCCCACCGAGCGCTTTGTGCTTCTCATATCTGTCCCAATCCACATCGTAGGCAGGCATATATCCACTGCGGCTGTCTTTTTCCCATCTCCGGGCATAGACATCTTCCCGTCCCTTAAAAAGAGATTGGAAGAGTTGGATTTGTTTGCAGGAAATGGGCATATGAAATTTATTGGTGAACAAAACAAGCTATTTTAAAGATAAAAAAAGAACTCAATACAATTTTACATATGCAGCTTCATGTTATTTGCATTCATCTTTTAGGTTCACCGTTTTTTGTTTTAACGGAGGCTTTGCAAAACTCGTCTGACGAATTGACTCAGGAAAAATATGTTGCCTTTTGCATTCGTCAGACCACATGAAGTGTTCAGACGAGGCTCAGGAATCGTCTGACGAGTGGGTTTTGCAAAGCCTCCTTAACAGCAGTTTAATTCTGAATGCCTATGGTTGGAAACAGATACCATTGTCGTTATTTAATTTTGAAACTGAGCATACAGGCCCGCTCATTCTCAGTTAAATCGTGATGTAGTTTTTGATAACCTCTTACTAAACTTCTGCCATTATATCCAGCAGAACTATTTCAAATGGCATTCCCTCAAAAGTATATTGAAACACTTCTTTAAGGATATCTTTCAACCAATTCATAACTCAATAAATAATTTCTAAAAACTGAACGAAATTAGGCCGAAGAGACTTCTGCTGGTATCGTTCGGTTCCCAAAAAAGGCTCTGTGTTTAGGCTTACAGAAGCAGGGTACAAAAAGCAACATGCTTATCTAAACCTTCTAATCGACAGACGTTTGACCGCTGCATTCCAATTCGGTTTAATCCTGAATGCCTTCTTTTTCCTGTTCTATGGGTTACAGTCTCAGAATTCGCAGTTAATGAAAGATGAGTTTAAGCGATTCGGTCTGACTGATTCACAGCGGAAACTTACCGGTAATTTGCAAATAGCAGGATCAGCTGGCCTGCTGGCTGGCTTGATTTTTCCGGCCATCGGATTTCTGGCTGCTGCAGGATTTACTGCCATGATGCTGGTTGCTCTCTTCGTTCGCATAAAAATTAAAGACAGCATAGTTCAATCCCTCCCCTCAGTTATTTTTATGCTGATCAATGCGTGGTTGTCGGTCGTATTTTATAATCTTTTATAACCAACCGCCCCTTCGCGTATAGTTACAGAATACAAGCCCTGTTTTCCCTCTTTTCAAATTTCCTGGTGTGAAATGCGGGTTAAAAAAGTGCTATTCCAAGTGATAAAACCAGAAATGTAAATGCCGGAAGTGACTTCTTTAGAGGGTCACTGATTTTTATGTGCATCGATACGGCACCCAGCATCAGGAAAGCAATTCCGTATGCAGCTACAGCTTCAACCTGCGGATAGAAAATGGATGCGATCAGAAGAACCGCCAAACCAACCTTTGCTGTGCCTACCGCATACATAAACCAGGCCGGCAGGCCATAATTTTTAAATTCCTCCGCGATATTATTTGCATCCCCGCCTCTCCAGGCCGTGGCCTTTTTAGAACGGACAAGCCATACATTCAGAATACTTAAACCAACAATGAGTTTTAACGCTATTATTAAAATTTCCATAATCAATTCCCCTTTATTAACTGTTATCTGTGAAAAGAAAGGCAGACCCAAACTGAAGTTATTACTATCCTCACCTTTGTAAGAGAACCGATTGAACCTGCTAACCGTTCAATGACTTCAAAAATTAACTGCGGAGCTACCCGTCGAAGTGTCTGTTCTTATCATGAAGTATGCCTCCTGGGCCCATGCGGTTGTAAAAGCCGGGAGAACGCTCCGGGTGGCGAGCCTGAAGTGGCCAATGTTTTAGAAATTTATATATTATTGGCCTGATGATATCGATAAAAACTCCGTTCAAATGGTCAAAATCATCATCTGTTGTTACCAATGTTGAATTTATGACCTGCGCTGTGGCTGCAAACCAGAGATCATTATTTCCAACCGCAATTGACGAATAGCCTTAAGGATAATCGCTGACTTGATCTTTATATTTGCAATATGCATCCATTTCTGCGTAAACCCTGATTTATCGCTCCGACTGTATAGAGACCTTTACAAATGGATCAATCCGTTTTTGAAGTTGACTTTTTTCTTTTCTACCCAACCTTACTGAATTGCCAACGACTTTATTTCTGCTTCTGAAACAATGGAGATTAGTGCTACATTTTGATTGATGAATGGCTGGTACATTCTCTTATATTCTGATAATAAATTCGGCTTGGTGATATAGTAAACGAGGATATTTGTGTCTAAAAGATAGTTTATTTACAAGATTATTCTTTTAACATTTCAATCAGTTCTTCAGGTGATTCTTTCACCTTTATCTCTTTGATAGTTCTGTTGAATTTCCCCTCGTTAAATCCTTGCTAATCTTGCTTCATCGGCAGATTCAGTGCCGGAGGCACAAACAACATTATAACCCCGGATTTTCCCATCGGGATGCTTTTGGCATAATCCGGTGACAGTTCGAACTCACTACCACCATTTAATAGATGTCAGAATAGTTGATAATTATATATTTATGAGTTTTATTATTGTAAAGTTCCAGCCATCGCAAATAGTTATGCGGTCTATCATAAAGTTTATAAAAATCAATACAAATCAGACAAATCATTATGAAACATTTTATCGCGATAATAGGATTATTCATAGGGTTAGGTTTACTGTTGAACGGGTGTGATTCATCACTCAGTACAAACAATAGCGAATTGAACACAACGGCCGGTGAAAGCCAAACCAAAGTTTTGGGGGCTCAAGCATATATTCAGGGTAATGTAGTAACTGTTACCGAAAACGATCTTGGTCCGTCTGAGAGGCCGGAAGGGTTTGGCGAAGAAGGATATGAAGCACCGGAGTACAAATGGTATACTCCTACACATGGAGATAATCCTTTAAATACAGAGGGGGCAACGTTTGGATTTGATGCAGGGCCCGACAACCCTGAGACTTTTGGAAATGGCAGTTTTTTGTTTGATGTGCCAGCAGGTGAAAGATCATGGATACTCACGGATCAATACGGTACAGGCGAGTGGCACGGTGAGCCGGATGCCAAGAAAGGCACAAGACTGGATGAAATCACAACTCTTGCATATTCAACCTTTATCAGCAATGAATTATCCGATGGTTCTCTTCAGACAGCGACAGTTGTACCTTCAATGCAAATTATGGCCCAGGATAGTGAAGGTAATTTTTTGCCACTGATTTTTGATCCACAGGGTAATACATTAACCGGAGAGTGGCAGAGATGGAATGCAATTGAGAGTGCCGGCTGGCGTACCGAAGATTGGGCATCCTGCGAATTTGATGATGGCTCAACCTGGAGTCAGGTTACAGAAGCCTGTGAAGATGCTAAAGTACTCTGGGCAATTGGAATTGCAGCCGGCACATGGCCTAATCAAGATTTTCATGGGTATACAGATCTTCTCACCGTTGGTGTGGACGGCGAAGAAACAACCTACGATTTTGAAGTTTCTCCTGCAACAAAACAAGATTGCAAACGGGGTGGCTGGCAAGGATTTGATTTTCGCAACCAGGGTCAATGTATACGATTTGTAAATACAGGCAAAGACAGCAGATAAATTAACTCTTTGGTATAGAAAGCTCTGGTCATAAAGATCGGGGCTTTTATTTTATTCAGAAAGCAGACCTTTTCTACGTGTAAACCCGGATTTTCTTCTTAGCCGGTATTTGCCAAAAATAAACAGGCTTTCATTTCTTCAAACAGCTCAACGTATAACTACACTTTTTTAGCCGCAGCTGCAGTTTCATTGTCCGGTATCACTTTATCAAGTATAAAATAAACCGGGCAATAACCCGTAAATGTACTCATAATCTGAAGTACGGCCACAGCTCCGGCCAGGTAAAGCCAGTTCATGCTTACATAAACAGCCAGTAAAATACTTGTAAGATATATAGCTCCGACAATACCATCATTCATTTTGGTTTTATATTTCATGTGAGCTGTTTCTCCGGTGAGTTATAATGTTGCTGGATCTAAAGGATATGGATTCAGAACTACCACAAACATCACACTACTGAAAGGATCCGTTGTCTCCACGAATCTATCAAAAGCGCAACCAATGAAGAATGCTATTACGTTGATCAAAAAGACATTTGTCATTATATCTGTAAACTGGACCACAATCACGCTCGTTTTTATCAATTTTATGACATTTTCCGATCCCTCCTCCTGTTCAGTCGACAACCTTGAGGGTAAAAATGTAAGTGAGGCAACCGGTGAGCTTTCGATTTCATTTTTGTTCGGAGAAAAAGAAATACCATCTTTTATAAAGGCTTACAGCTCGAACTTTAACAAGGAATTTATTGAACGATGAATGTTGTGTTATGGTTAACCTCCCATTACCGCAGCTGATTCAAATAATCATAAAAATATTGCTCTGTACCATAACGGACTGGAAGATGAAATGAAGTGGTTTCAAACCCATCAGCGAATCAGCTCCGTTAAAGTGACGTATACCCACCGGCGGCAAGTGGCGGAGCCTGGGAGGTAAACGGCCACGCCCCGCGCCGGTCGTCAGATCTACTGTAGTCTCCCGGCATTCCCAGCTCGGAGGCTAGATCAAAACAGGTCGTAGATCATGGACTGATCATACTCGTAGTCGCCACCCTTCCCCTTGATCCTGAATTCGCCATCTTGCTGCCCATTCCAGCCCCAGTTCATGAGAACCTCGAAGGTGCCTTCAATCACGTCACCAAGGCAATTGATTCGCTCCGAAGTGCCATCGGCAATCCATGCATGACAGTCGTCATAGGAGTCAAGAAAGAACCCGGGTTCCATCACGTCGCACCCCCGCATGTACACGGGCCGACCGTAATCCTCGATCTCCGCAATCAGTCGATCGTAGTCAGAGGCGCTCTCCAGGTCTCGTTTCTTGGCATTCGAAAAGCCGAAGTTATCTACGAATTCGTCGTATGCGTTCGGGCCGAATACAGCCGAGCTGAAAGCAGCCGAGCCGTCGCATCCATAATCCATATCGACGAGGGTTCCCATGTTCCGCATCAGGCGGGCCACCTCCTCACTCTCCCCTTCATCGTGGAGCTGGGTGGGCATAGCGTCCCAATTGTGGAAGACGGCCCCGTCATCCTTCTCGTAGAAAATCTCCAGGCCCGATAAGTCTGCCCAATATTTCGCGATCTGAGCCATGGCGGTTGCTACGCAGCCCGTCGGATAGCGGTTGCAACGGTGGTCGTCGTCCGGACAGCTGTTGTCGGGCAGATGATCGTTGTAGCCGCATCCCTGCCCCCATTCGGTCTCCACCAGCGGGCCGGTCATCACGGCGTAGCCATCTTCGTTACAAAATTCGAGCACTCCGAGATAATACACATCGGTGGGAATGTCCAGGAAGGAGTCCCAGATCATCATCATATGCCGCCCGGGCTCCCCCTCTTCTCGGCGGACGTCCTCGATGAACTCCGTTGTTGTCATGACCCAGTTGACGAGGCCGGGGTTGTAGATGTCGGCTCGAATCTCAAATTCGTTGGTAGCGGAGTACGCCAACACCGGCTCCACCCGCTTATCGGCCGAGAGCACGACAAAGCCTTCTTCATGGTAGTTGACGATATACATTACATTTTCCCCCTCATCGTTCTCAAGTGGAGTGATCGAGTCAACGTCCTTCTGCAGTGTGAAATCGCCGGCGGTCAACTGCCTCGGTGCTTCCGGCCGCGCTGGCTCCTCTGGAAAGAGAACGTTCTCAGCAACCTGAGCCGCTTCGGCCTCACTAACATGAAATTGTTGCTGAGTCTCGTCATCATCGGTGGAATCGGCAAGATCGCATCCCCCCAGCAAAAGAATTGCAAACAGGAAGGCTGCAATTGCAAAAAAGGATAGTGAGCGAAGGCTGTTTTGGCCGGAAGAAAAAAGTCGTTTGATTTGTATGAGGTATTGTTTTGAATAGTCAGATACCGAGATAATTTTCTTTTTCATAACGAGTCTCTAATAGGTTTTAAAAATGAAAGTTATCAATTCAGGTCACTTATTAAACATATATTAGATCGTCAAGTTATATATTTACAATACTATATATCTAAAACTGAAAGGAATATGTAAACAGTTCGAGATCAATATCTATGTATGATTAAGAACCAAAAGAAGTTTCGCGTCAGTCACCGAAAAACAGAGCCGGTGTTTGGTTTGAGGAATCCGGAAGGTGATAATAACCTGCCTGGACGTCTGTAATCAGATGGAATTTATTGGTCGGGATTGAAATCTCCATCAATTTCGGGTACCAAAATACTGCCGGCCTGTGGCAGGTAATCGGGCACTCCTGGGGTTAACACTTCACGTACATTTTCAGGCATTGCTTCCATCGCTGCCTCTCCGGTAATCAAGACGACATCATCGCGGAAGAAAGCCCCGCCAGGAAACTCTTCCCAGTCAGACCATCCAGCAGGATAATTAGCCATCGGAATCAGGTGGTCGCCCCGGGTAAAGTGATCGCCAGGAAAGAAGCTATCACCCGGAAAGAAGCTATCTCCGGGAAAGAAATTATCGCCGGGAAACAACTCATCGCTAAAATTATCCCCCGGAAACCACACCCCGCCCTGCTCAACAGCGGTCATCGAAAAGTTATTTAAGCTATCCTCAAGCAGGAAGCTCAGCGTTACCAGCACGTCGGCCCCGTCCTGGAGAGTTGCCGCAGCCTGCTCTTCACCGAGGCGGTCTACAAAAGTGGCGCCGTCCATGGCGTTGACAAACTCATCGGGAACATCGGAAAGCACGAAATTATCGCCGGGAAAGAAGTCATCCCCTTGGTTAAATCCAAATTCGTGGCGGACATCATCCGGCGTGTAGGCATCGCCCCGCCAGAACACGCTCCATGAGGAACCCGGAATCTCCTGCCACATGCCGCCGGGAAACAGCTCGATCCACGTGCTGCCGGGGAAGGACACGCGAATGTCCTCCGGCGCTATGGCGCCGGTCAGGTCTTCTCCGAGGTTCGTAAGCTCTCCATTTTCGACCCATGAGGAGCCCGGGAAGTAAACGGTCAGCTCGCCGGCAGTTATTTCCCGGTCAAGTTGTAAGCCATCGGGTTCATCGTCATTATCGGATTCGGTAATATCGCATCCACCCAGCAACAATACTGCAAGCAGGATTGATCCGATCAAAGATGAAAAATGAAGCTGTTTTTTGAAATGGTAAAGATGTTTTTGAATGTGAGTAAAATAATTTATTAAAAAGCCAACAAGAGATGATTTTTCTTTACTCATATCAATGCTGATTTAAGTTATAAATTATTAATATGTTGCAAGTCTATAAGTAAACTAAAAAAAAGGCGCCCATCTACGCAAATATGTCAGGTTTTGCTGTTTATTGATCTGTTTCAGGTCAACTTGTGATCTGTTAACCGGCGAAAAAGAGAAAAGAATATGATTTTTTCAAAAAAGGACTGAGATGTAAGTAGAAAAGAGGCCTAAAAGTCCCAGGCAAGGAAAAGCAAGGTCGGGAGATGTAATTTATATTCAAAATAATGGCGGTTTGACTACTTTCATTCGTTGATTGGTCTTCATTTTTGTCAGAAAGAGCTATCCACGGTACAATTTGACGGAATATTTCCTCAAAATCCATATGTCAGACGTACCGGTGCCATGGGTGTACTCTCTTTTTTAAAAGCATCGCCGATGGATATTGATAGATTTGCATCCAGGTAGCTGTAGTTGGATTATATCCCGGCTCATCAAGAAAACCAGATCAAAGAAATCTCTTCCTATATTTCGTTAAACCACTCCCATGAGTTTTGGCCGGTGTTTCTTTTTTGAATTATAGCTGCACTGTTTTGTTCTCCTGTGTGAAGATTAATATGGAGGTGGATACAGTGGAATAAATGGGATGGGAGAAGTGAATTAGAGCAAAGAGTTTTTGCCCTGTATAAATGAACCAAAACATGCCTTTTGTTTTTGATGAGATGGTAAAAAAGTTCATAGTTATCTATTTAATTCTGCCTGTATCTGGTGATGTACTCATTCCCAGTTGTTCTTTTACACGCTTAAATCGTTCAGTTGCTTTTAGCTTCCAGTCTTCTGTAATATAGCGCCTCACCATCAATACAGAGCAATCAGCCCTGTCGGCAACAATATCGGTAATGGTTGCAAAAAGTACATTTCGTATTCCCCATTCGTGAGAAACACCCATAATTACGAGGTCTGGTTTGTGACGCCCAATAGAATTATGAATACCACTTGTCACCTCCTCGGATTGTGCAATATCAATTGTCAAATTTTTAAAGTTGCCAATTAAAGGGTTTATGATTTTCCTCATTTCAGACTCCTCAATAGTACGGTCTGTTCCCGGTTTTACAAGCCGCAAAATTTTTAGCTCTGCATCCAGTGTCCGTGCAATCCGGACTCCGATTTCAAGACCAAGCTGTGCGTGATAACCGCCGCCCCAGTGGATTAGAATAGTTATAATATTATCAAGTGAATAAAACAGATCAAAACGGAGAGTTTGACAATATATTCAGTATCTCAGAACAGCAATTACTTGATCTGTTAGGTTCTTCTTCACAGGGGTTGGAAATAAATGAAATTGCAGACAGGAAGAACCGGTATGGGAAAAATGTGATCAGGGATCTGGTTCATATTAGGGGGATATTCCTATTTTTGAAACAATTCAATAGCCCCCTGATATTGATATTAGTAGCAGCAGCAATTCTCTCCATTTTCCTTGATCAATGGCTAGATGCTCTGATTATTCTTGCAGTGGTTAGCGGCAGTGCTTTGATCGGTTACAGGCAGGAGTTTAATGCCCAGGAAGCTATTGAAAAACTGAAAGAAAGTATTGCCCATCGGTCAATAGTCAGAAGGGATGGAAAGGAATCCGATATACTTTCATCAGACATTGTTCCCGGTGATATCGTTCTTTTGAAAGCAGGCAGCATGATACCGGCAGACGGGCGAATAATAAAAGCACGTGATCTGCATGTGAATGAATCGGCAATGACGGGAGAATCTTTTCCCGTTGAAAAAGTACCATGCACTATTCAACCGGATGTACCGATCACTCAAATGAATAATGCCGTGTTTATGGGCACTTAGGTGCGCAGCGGCACAGCCGAAATTATCATCACCGCCACAGGTTCAAATACCCGGTTTGGCCATATTGCACATAAACTTACTTTCAAACGCCCTGAAACCACGTTTGAACAGGATGTAAAACACTTCGGATTCCTGCTGACCCGAATCACCTTTGTGCTGGTCATCCTGGTATTTATGATCAATGTATTTGTAGATCGCACAACCGTAGAATCACTGTTATTTGCGGTGGCGCTTGCAGTAGGCATCGCTCCAGAGCTATTGCCAGCCATTATAGCCGTTACCCTGTCCAAAGGTGCCCGCCGGATGTCGGACAAAGGGGTCATTGTGCGTCATCTGAATGCCATCGAAAATCTGGGTGCCATGGATGTTTTGTGTGCCGACAAAACCGGAACACTGACCGAAGACAAAATCCGGCTGGAACAAGCGGTAAATAGCAATGGAAAGGAACATTATGGTGTGTTGATGATGGCGTGTATTAATGCACGCTTTGAAACAGGAATGGAAAATCCGCTCGATGCAGCTTTGATGGAAAGAACCGAAACCGCAGATTTGGAATTTGCCAATATTCAGAAAGTGGATGAAATTCCATACGATTTTATTCGCAAACGACTCACCATAGCCATTGATGATGGAACCGGAATTCAACTTATTTCAAAAGGTGCCTTCCGGCAGATACTTGAGATCTGTACGATGGTGGATACCGGCGAAGAAATTGTAGATCTGACGTCAATGCAAAAAGAGCATCTCAGAAGAAAATTTAAATCCTGGGGAAATAAGGGTTACCGTGTGCTGGGTGTGGCTGATCGAAATTTCAGCAGGGATCAAGAGGATTGTCCTACCCAATTTACCAAAGACGATGAACACAGTTTCACCTTCCGGGGATTTTTACTTTTCAGCGATGCTCCAAAAAATGATATTCAGCTCACACTTCAAAATTTACGCCTGCTGGGATCGGAAATTAAAATATTGACCGGTGATAACCGATATGTTACCCGTCATCTTGCCGCATATCTCGGCCTGGATCATAAGACTATTCTTACTGGTGAAGAACTATCTAAAATGCGTGATGAAGCCCTATTTCAACGTGTAAAGGAAACTGTGGTTTTTGCCGAAATGGATCCAAATCAGAAGGAACGTGTAATTCGTGCTCTTCGCAGGAATGACAAAGTAGTTGGCTACCTGGGTGATGGCATTAATGATGTTAACGCAATGCGGGAGGCTGATATATCTCTGTCAGTAAATTCAGCCGTTGATGTCGCTAAAGCAGCAGCCGATATGGTACTGCTCGAAAAAGATCTTTCGGTACTGAATAAGGGGATTGAAGAAGGCAGGAAAACTTTTTCCAACACAATGAAATACATCCTCACAACCTCAAGTGCCAATTTCGGAAACATGACCAGTATGGCGATGGCTTCGGCATTTCTGGGATTTCTTCCGCTCCTTCCCAAACAAATTCTCTTCAATAACTTCCTTTCGGATTTGCCGTTACTTGCCATCACCACCGACCACATGGATGAAGAGACGATGCAGCGTCCTCAAAAGTGGGATGTGCGATTTATTCGTAATTTTATGATCGTGTTCGGATTGATCAGCACACTGTTTGATCTGCTGACATTTGCAATCCTTCTTTTCATCTTTGAGGCTGACCCTCACCAGTTTCGAACCGGATGGTTTCTTGTTTCACTGCTTACTGAAATCGGAATTATTTTTGTAATTCGCACCCGCAAAACAGTTTTTGCAGGCCGGCCATCTCGTTGGCTGGTCTATACCTCAGTCGCTACTATTACAGCCACCGTAATCCTGATCTATCTCCCTATCTATGATATTACCGGATTTGTTCCCCTTGGAGGCATTCTGTTCTTTTCAATGGTGTTGATCAGCCTTGTGTATCTTTGGGTAATGGAGTGGTTCAAGAAACGATTTTACAGGGTATTAGATGGGTAAAGTTTTTTTGATTGTAATAAACCGGATTCGACATGAACAATAATTTATCCCAATTACATGATGAAAGAGTCATACCGGAGGCCTGGTACTGGCTTCCGGCTGATGAGGTATTAAGTCATGTAAAAAGTTCTACAAAAACAGGATTGAGTGATTCAGAGGCTACAGAACGCCTTGCACATCTTGGACCCAATGAAATCGAAACCCAGACAGGGCCGACTCGATGGATGATGGTTTTGCATCAATTTAAAGATCCGCTCATTTATATCCTTCTGATTGCAGCATTTATCACGTTCGTTTTGCAGGATTATGCCGACTCCGGAGTCATACTGGGAGTAGTAATTTTGAATGCAGTCATTGGCTTTATCCAGGAAACGAAGGCGCAAAAAGCAATAGAATCCCTGAAGCATTTATCAGCACCAAGGGCAATTGTCATTCGAAATGGCCGTGAAACAGAAATCCCGGGGCGTGAGCTTGTTCCCGGAGATATTGTTTTACTCACAACAGGGGGGCGAGTTGCTGCTGATATGAGGGTTCTTCAGACGAAAGGCTTGGAAGTGGATGAATCGGCTTTAACAGGCGAGTCGATGATTTCTGTTAAACAGAGTGAACCACTCGATGCCGAGGATCTTGTTCCGGGTGATCAAAATAATATGCTTTTTATGGGAACCATTGTGGCCCGGGGACGTGCCAGGGCAGTTGTAGTCCGTACCGGTAGGTTTACGGAGCTTGGAAAAATTGCCACTTCTGTGCGGCAAATCGGAATTACCCATACTCCTTTGCAGGATAAAGTAGAGCACCTTGGCCAAAAAATCGGCTTGATCATTGTCGGATTATCACTATTCATTGCTGCTGTCGGAATCTATCACCAAATGAATCCATATGAGGTATTTGTAACCGTTGTGGCACTGGTAGTTTCTGCCATTCCTGAAGGATTACCAGTTGTTATGACCATTACCCTTGCAATTGGTGTCCGGCGAATGGCCAGGCGTAATGCCATTATCCGGTCATTACCTGCTGTTGAAACATTGGGCAGTACCACTGTGATAGGATCAGATAAAACCGGCACTCTCACGCAAAATCAGATGACAGTCACACGAATCTGGGCAGACAATCATTTTTTTACAACCACAGGTGTTGGGTATCAGCTTGAAGGAGATATAATTGATGGAGAAACTGAAGTAATGCCCAAAGATGATAGCGGATTGTATCAAACACTGCTTTCAGGTGCACTTGCAAATGAAGCTAATTCTGATTTATTACTTTCAGGCAACATACAAGGGGACCCGACCGAAATCGCACTTCATGTAGCTGCAATTAAAGGAGGAATTGAGTTAACAAAAATTCACATCATTCATCAACAGAAAGATATTTTGCCTTTTGAACCGGAAAGACAGTTTATGGCTACGATGAATAGTCAGGAGGGTAAAAAGAAGATTTTTTTAAAAGGTTCCCCGGAAGTAATAGCTGAAAAATGCACACACCGGCTTGTCAATGGAAAACTGGTACCGATTGATCTATCCGTAATTTTCGAAGCGGTTGACAAGTTGGCAGCCGATGGACTGAGGGTTTTGGCTATGGCTTTTAAAGATTGGGAGGGCCCTGACCTGTCCAATTCATCACTGTGGGAAGGTAATTTTATTTTTGCCGGCCTGCAGGGTATGGAAGACCCCATACGGCCGGAAGCTCAGGAAGCAGTTGGAATTTCTCAAAGAGCGGGAATTCGAGTTATGATGATTACTGGCGATCACATTGAAACGGCAGTTGCTATTGGAAATAAACTTGGCCTCGACAACGATGGACACGGAGCTTTGGAAGGTAAAGAAATAGACCGGTTGTCTGATGAAGAACTCGATTTGAGATTGAAGCTTGTTAATATATTTGCAAGGGTATCTCCACAACATAAATTGCGGATCATAGAACGGCTGAAAATGCTTGGGCATATCGTAGCTGTAACAGGAGATGGTGTGAATGATGCACCAGCACTGAAATCAGCACACCTGGGAGCCGCTATGGGCAGAAGTGGTACAGATGTGGCCCGGGAAGCCGCCGATATGGTTCTTTCAGACGACAATTTTGCTACTATTACTTCAGCGATTGAAGAAGGGCGAATTGTATTTTCCAACATTCGCAAAGTCACCTTTTTCTTACTTTCAACTGCAGTGGGTGAAATAATTGTCATCATGGCTGCCATTCTGATGAATTGGCCACTACCGTTCGTTGCAGTTCAAATTTTATGGATTAACATGGTCACCAATGGATTGCAGGATGTTGCCCTTGCTTTTGAACCGGGTGAGCCGGGTATCCTGAAACGAAAGCCCCGCCCCGTTAACGAAGGAATTATGACAAGGCGACTGACGCAAAGACTCGGGGGAGTTGGGCTGGTATTGGCTGCAGGAACCCTTGGAATGTTTTGGTGGACGCTGGAACAGACAGGAGACATTCAAATTGCCCAATCTGCAGCCATGACTCAAATGGTGATCTTTCAGTTTTTTCATGTATTGAACTGCCG
>SLGL01000213.1 GCA_007123785.1 Balneolaceae bacterium | reverse complement strand
TGGATCTTGCTTTCTCAAAAATGTTCGGAGGATTTTCGGCAGACTTTTATGAAGGGTACCAATCCATCAGCCCCATAGAAGCCGGATTTAAAGAACGGGTACCGGTGTTCAACCTCTATCCACTGCTGGTTCACGTAAATTTATTCGGCGGGCATTACGCATCTCAGTTTCAGTCGCTAATCAAAAAGTATTGAGGATTTGCAAAAACAAAAAAAGCTTCCCAAATTTTCATTCGGGAAGCTTTCTTCAAAAATCGGTTGATTTATTTCTTTTTGTCTCTCAGTTTTTTAATAGCATACCCTCCACCCGCTGCAGCGAGCAGAGCAAGGCCTCCATCAATAGGTGTTTGAGTGGGTTTGTCGGGCATAGGAGGTGGTGCAGGTTGTGAAGCAGCTACATCCGGCAAAATTAATATTGTACCTAAAAGTATCGTTAGTAATAAAGCAATTAAGAGATATTTTTTCATGATCTTCAGAGTTTATAAATGTCAACTCCCTGCAAACAATATTCTATTTGTGAATTCAATAAAATCCATCAAGCCGGGTATGACCAGAAATTATCAGTACTAAATTTCTTAGAAGGTATAGTTTAAGAAAATAATCTAATAGTATTTGTAAGTAAATAAATTTCTTGCTCATTATCTTTTATAATCCATTAACAATCGATATTAAAAATCAATTATAATTAAAATAAACTAACAAAACCTGCAATACCCGAGATCAAGTTATCATCAAACAAAAGTTTTGATTCTATCAAATTGAAGATCCAGCGGATATTTTTCAGGCAGAGAAGAACTACCCTAAATTTAATGGCTTGGAAATAAGGTAACTCCTGAAAAAAAGAATTCAGTTGATCTGTGATTAAAAGAATGTGTATACTAAGACACTTTTCACCAAATCGGTAATTTCAGAAACGAAAAGTGGTTTCATTCAGGTTATAGAGTCCATATTTACGATTTAAACTCTAAAACACATATTTATGATTGAAATAGGAAAAAAAATTGATACCACGTTCCAAATTGAGGTTGTTCAGGGCGGAGAGCAGAAAGAAGTAACTTTCTCCGAACTTCTGGATCGCCCTGCTATCATATCGGTATATATGCGTAATAATACCAGTGGCTGCGATAAACAAAACCGCAGCCTTGCAGAGCACGCTTCCTGGTTTGATGAAAAAGGTTATAATCTGATAGCCCTGAGCAAAGATACCTGCGGCTCCCACAAAAATTATGCTGAAAAACTGGATATCAACTACATCCTGGCATCCGATCCCGATTTTAAATTTGCTAAAGCGACCAATTCGATTGTTGAGAAAAAGATGTATGGAAAAACATTTGATGCCCCCTCAAGATCGGCGTTTGTTATCGACAAGGATGGAACAGTACTGGGCATTATTGAAAAAATAAATACGAAAAATCACGCCGGGGAGTTGAAAGAGCTGATTGAGGAAATTGGATAAGAACTTTGATTTATTTTATCTGACTTGTATGGACTTCTGAATTTTCTATTGCAACTAAATACTCTGAAGAAAGTATAGTCATGATTAAGCTGAATGGAAAAATTTTAAATAAATTCAGGCCGTCAATTCGTACGAAAGTTTACTACCTAATAAATACACATGAAGTCATTAGTTATCGTTGAGTCTCCAACCAAAACTAAAACCATAAAGAAGTATCTTCCCAAGGGATATGTTGTAGACTCTTCCATGGGACACATTCGTGACCTGCCCTCATCGGCAAAGGAAATTCCCGCCAAATACAAAAAAGAGTCGTGGTCGAATCTCGGCATAAATGTAGATGAGCGTTACGAGCCGCTTTACGTGGTACCCTCCGGCAAAAAGAAAGTGGTAAAAAAATTAAAAGAACTTCTGAAAGAATCAGATGAACTGATACTCGCTACAGATGAAGACCGTGAAGGAGAGGCGATATCGTGGCATCTTGTGGAGCTGCTGAACCCGAAAGTCCCGGTCAAAAGAATGGCGTTTCGCGAAATCACCAAAGAAGCGATACAGAAAGCACTTGAAAATTTCCGTGACATCGATATGAATCTGGTTCACGCCCAGGAAACCCGCCGGATTATTGACCGCCTGGCAGGCTATACTATCTCACCGCTTTTATGGAAAAAAATCTCGCCAGGCCTTTCGGCAGGCCGTGTTCAATCTGTAGCCGTTCAGTTCCTGGTATCGCGTGAAAGGGAACGGATGAAATTTAAGAGCGGAACTTACTTCGATCTGAAGGCCTCACTAACAAAAGAAAAAGATAAAAACCGGTTTGAAGCCGATCTATCTCACCTGAATGAAAAGCGCCTGGCCAGCGGAAAAGATTTTGATGAAAATACGGGCAAGTTAAAGAAACCCGACAGCGTGGTTCTGCTGGATAAAGAAAAAGCAGGCAAATTACGCGACCTGCTCCATGAAGCCGGATGGTCGGTCACCAATATCGACGTGAAAACCCAAAAGCGGAATCCTTCTCCGCCTTTTATCACTTCCACTCTGCAGCAGGAGGCTAACCGTAAATTTGGTTTTTCAGCACGGGACACTATGAGTGTGGCTCAAAAGCTGTATGAGAATGGTTATATCACTTACATGCGTACCGATTCGATGAACCTCTCGGGTCAAGCAATCAATGCCGCCCGTAATGAGGTGGAAAAACAGTATGGTGAGGAATATTTATTTGAGCGGGTTCGTAATTTCGGAAAAACCAAAGGTGCACAGGAAGCCCACGAAGCGATACGGCCGGCCGGTTCAAGCTTTACCCATCCTGAAAAATCGGGACTGAGTGGCCGCGAACTTAAACTTTACGACCTGATCTGGAAACGCACCATCGCTACACAGATGGCCGAAGCAAAGCTTGAGTTTACCAATGTTACCATCACGGCTGAAAAAGGCGATACCAAAGCCGATTTTAAAACCAGCGGTAAAAAAATTCTGTTTCCCGGATTTTTCCGTGCCTATGTTGAAGGCAGTGACGATCCTGAAGCCGCACTTGAAAACCAGGAAATTTTCCTGCCTGAGATGAAAGAGGGCGAATCGATTGACCTTCACGAACTGGAATCAATCTCACATGAAACGAAACCGCCTGCCCGTTATACCGAAGCCACACTCGTAAAAGAGCTGGAAAAACGGGGAGTTGGCCGTCCCAGTACGTATGCAAATATTATCAGCACCATTCAGGATCGGGGCTATGCCAAGGGCGATGGAAAAACGCTCATCCCAACATACACCGCATTTGCCGTTACCGGCCTCCTTGAAGAGCACTTTCCTCACCTTGTTGACAGCAAGTTCACATCGGAGCTCGAAGATAAACTCGACCAGATTGCGGGGGGTAATTACGATCCGGTTCAATATTTAGATGAATATTATAAAGGAGAAAAAGGACTAAAAGCCCAGGTTGATCAGCAAGAAGATCAGATCGACCCGCAAAAAGCAAAAATCCTGAACCTGCCGATTGAAGACCTGAACGGAATGCAGGTGCACGTAGGGCGATTCGGTCCTTATGTTAAAGTCTCTTCCAACGGTGAAGATATTACCACATCACTTCCGGTTGACCTTGATCCCGGCGAACTTTCCGCCGCCAAAATCAAAGAGTTGCTCAAAGCCGAAAAAGACGGACCTACGTCACTTGGGAACCATCCCGAAGCCGGTGAGCCGGTTTATGTTTTGACCGGACGCTACGGTCCCTACGTACAACTCGGTGAGGTTAGTGACGACAATAAAAAGCCGAAACGCGTTTCTCTGTTGAAAGGAATGAAACCGGACGATGTGGATTTAGACCTGGCCATTCGCCTTCTTGAATTGCCGCGTACTCTTGGAAACCATCCGGAAACCGGAAAAGTAGTAAAAGCGGGGGTTGGCCGATATGGCCCATTTGTTCTGCACGATGGCACCTTTAAATCCCTCAAAAAAACCGACAACGTATTAGAAGTTGGACTGGACCGGGCTATTGAACTACTCAAGGAGAAAAGTAAAGGCAAAAGAGGCAGCTCAGCTATTCAAGACCTGGGTAACCATCCGGAAACCGATCAGCCTGTAAAAGTGATGGACGGGCGTTACGGCCCCTACATTAAATACGGCCGAAAAAATATCTCACTGCCAAAAGGCACCGAGCCCGAAAAAGTAACCATGGGCGATGCCGTACGGCTGATTGAGGAGAAAGGAAAGAAGTAGCGGGAGCTTTAAAAGAAAGGGTGTTGAATGAATCGGCTGTAGATACTTACCGAAGACTAAATGAAAAATTATACTTGCAGTCAGAAGTCAGCCGTCTGCCCTCAGTTTACTCCCCTTCATAGACTTCTGAGCAGTTCGAAGTGGCTTTTGGGCAGCCAGCAGATTTTTCCTCTGTCATCTTTCAGACGGATCAGGAGGTCATCTGGCCGTTCATCCAAAACCTCATACACCTTTCCCGGTGAAAGTTTATCGGCATGGCCGTGATAGTCACTGCACAGAACCCTGGCGCCGGTTTTCATGTTTAACTGATCCTGCTCCCTCTGTTTTCGTTTGGCAATCATCTCATCATATAATCGTACTCCTTCATCCATATCGCTCTCGCTGATAAGATTCAGAGAACAGAGCCACTTCCAAAACCTCCTTCCGCTCTTTACGGCCGCTATATTCAAACCACCGGTCCTGGATACCAAACTCGTAGACAATATCCTTAAACCGGCGGAACGCCCCCCTGCCTTCAATAGACCGGAAAAGTGACCGCCGGGTGGTCTCATCAATATCATCAAGTGAATGGATGAATTCATTCATAAGATTCCAACCGTCCCGGCTGGGTTTCTCGGGGATTAAAATGAACCGTTCACCCTTCTCATCTGCTTCAATCATTTGCATTACATCTTCGGTTAACTCTTCGTCATAATCTGAAATGAATGTAGTGGTGGCTTTTTCGGTGTCGAGGTACCATTCTGTTTCGTAGCTTCCATCGTTCATCGCCATTGCAATATTATCCAGAAGAACATTATCCAAGATTTTATTTCGGCCCATCGTTATGATTTTTTGTTGAGGTTATCATTAAGCATATAGAGAATATCCCTTCAAATTGAGCTGTTCAAACCATTCATCAACCGCTTTATACAGGGTAAAAATATCTACAATTTCCTGATAAAAAATGAGAACGACCCAAACTCTTTCTATTTTCAGGCAGTGAATGCAATCCCAAAAAATTTTAATAAATACCTGATATGCCAACCGGTCAGCAGAAATTATCTGTCTCATCCTACAATATTACAGAAGACACTTCCGCTAATGACATAAAATATGGAATCACACAACCTGTGAAGGATATTATCCAGGATATTTATCCCGAAGTACAAAAAGGAAAGCGAAGTGTCATTCAACGGCTGGAAAGATTGTGCAAAAAATATCCCCATGTACCGCAATTCAAAAATTATCTTTCAGTTGCGCTGAGCCATGCCGGAAATGAAAAAAGAGCATTTGAGGTAAATGAACAGGCTCTCCGTGAGCACCCGGACTATCTCTTTGTGCGTACCAATCAGGCGAGAGTACTTATGGAAAATGGAACAACTGACGGAATTCCCGACCTCCTTGGAGAATCGATGGAACTGAAAGCGCTCTATCCTGAAAAAGATCAGTTTCATATTCTTGAAGTGCTTACCTACTACAATACTTCGGTGAAATATTTTTTGATGACAGATGACCGGGAAGCGGCTCAAATGAGGCTGGATTTGCTGGTACAAATTGACCCCTCGCATCCGCTGACACTCAGTGCCCAGGCTATTGTGGCCCGCTATAACCTTGAAAAATCCCAGAAAAAAATGCAGCTCGACCGGGAAAACGAAAGAAGTGTAAAAAGCCGCAGTTACAATACACGTGTTCAAACCGACATAAAGCCTGTATTTACTCATCCGGAAACCGAAGCTCTCTATAAACATGGTTTTGAACTACCCCAGGAGATCATAGAAAAATTGCTGGCACTTCCCCGTAAAACGCTGATACAGGACCTTGAGACTGTTCTTGAAGACAGCATCAACCGGTTTGAATATTTCCGCAATCAGGCAGAAGAAAACGGCTGGGATGAACAAGCGTACAATTTTAGTATTCATGCCATATACCTGCTTGCTGAACTGAACAGTGAAGATTCTCTGCCCCATATACTCGAACTATTACGGCAGGGTGATGAATTTCTCGATTTCTGGTATGCCGACAGCCTGGAACCCTTTTTAACGGAACCGGTGGCTGTACTTGCCAAAAACCGCCTGGACGATCTCTCCGATTTTGTAAAAGAACCGAACAATTCATCCTATGCACGAAATATCGCCCTAACGGCTGCCGAACATGTGGCCCACTATTATCCGGAACTCAGGGAACGTGTTATTGAGATGTTCAGAGACTGGTTTGAGTTTCACCTCTACCGTCTTGATGATGACCGCTTCATCGACACTCAGCTTTTGAGTTTTATGGTTTGGAGTTGCATGAATCTGAATGCTGACGAACTGCTCGGGCAAATCCGCAGATTGTACGATGAAAATCTGATTTCGATTACTATGCTGGGCAGTTATAAAGATGTGGAAAACGACATTCATAAAGACAGTTATGCATCTCAAAAACCATCTGGCATCATCAAGGCCTATAAACAGTTCCAGGGAAAAACACAGCTCCCTGATTTTTCTGAACCGGTATTGCCAAATACCAATACACTGCCCGACGACGATGACCTCTGGCGCGATGTGGGCCGGAACGATCCCTGTCCGTGCGGAAGCGGAAGAAAATTCAAAAAGTGCTGTTTACGTAAATAAATCCCGAATATCGGTAGAGAATTTTTCGATTTACAAGTATCGAATATTTGTTACATTCATCTTATGATACTACCCATAAAACAAGATGACCTCCACAGCGGATTTGCCAAGCTCAGCGGTTTGCTTAGGGTTGAGGAGAATGCCATTGTACTTGAGTACAAAGTATCGGATGATCTGTTCGAATTTTTTGAGTCGGATGTAAAAAACCTCAAAATTAACCTGAGAACCATCGAAGAGATCAAGGTGGAAAAGAAGTGGTTTTCGGGGCGATTCACGATCTGTCTGAATCAGCTTCCGAAAGGCAAACATTCACTCTGTCTGAAAGAAAATATCATCTCTTTGAAAGTCAAAAAAGAAGAACTGGAAAAAGCCCACCGCATCCGATCATCACTGATGCTGAAAATATCGGAAGAACGGCTGCGGCAGATTGAAGAGAACGAACTGCATCAACAAACAGACGATACTTCCGGGTTATTTGAATTTACCCGTTCAACGTCCGAAACAGGCAATAACAACGATGGTTTAAAAAATATGCTTCGGGACTCGTAAAGCACTCCGGAAAGATCCGCAATGTCTTTCAAAGACATTGCGGATCTTTTGCCGGCACCACAATTAAATCAACCCTATGCAGCCCACACCGGTTACGATTATTGGAGGG
>SLGL01000417.1 GCA_007123785.1 Balneolaceae bacterium | reverse complement strand
CCAAGTATTATTCAAACTGAGGGTATAAGCAGTGAAGGAGTTGGCAGTTACTGGCCGTTTGCTACCGGGAAAAAGGTAAAACAGGCCAATCTTTTGTTAGAGCAGATTAAGGAAACCCCGAAAGTACAATATATTTTAACACCAAATCAAAATATTGGCGCATGGAAAGTGGGCTTTATGTCGCAGTGGATTGTGCGGGATTATCTTGCAAGAAAAGGGAATGCTACTTTCAGTGAAGAACAAATTTTGCCTGCCAGATGTAACGTTTTGGGGTATGCATTGAAATTCATGACATTTGAAGGCCGTTCCATTCCGCCCTGGATGCTGCAAGTCGAGTTGCAAAGAGAAGTACAAGAAGAAGGATATGACGCCGGCTCCGAAATTCTGCTTGAATTCTTCTACAGAATGTTGAATGAGTTTAAGTCTCCTGAACTTGATGACCTTGGCAAGAAAATTATAGAATGCTGCCTGGATAATGGAAGCGTAGAAGACTACGAGAAATTAATGGCTCACTAACTATCGTCGTGTCAAGAATGAAGTATCGCAAGAAACCCGTCCCGAATTATCGGGATTTCCTTGTCACCAATGGCAGTAAGAATGGAATTATGCACCCTTTTTGAAGAAAAAATATTGCGGGTTTTCACGTGAATTGATCGTTCGGTTAAAACGTGACAATATTCCGGGTTTCTGTCAGCGTTATTAATTATAAAAAAAAGTGATTACAGGTCGGTTTTTTCACAAAATCCAACGCTGTCAGGTCCAGTCGGTGCTGAGAGGTTGCGAACGACACTTCATCATAGTCACGACGCTAGTTTGCAAACCCGTTGACCCGTTACGAAAATCGGTCGGCCAGCCGGTTGATCAGGTATCCGCTTTCCTTCAGAGCTTGCGTCGCAAACTTGCCGAAGAAATCGGTTACCTTTTCAAATTCACGGATAAACCCTCGCTTATCATCTTTTTCAACCATTTCCATCAGTGACTTATGGTGACTAAAAAAAGTAAGAAGCAGTTCACGGCGTTGTTTATTTGCAAAAAAAATATCAGCATACAATTAGGCATCCTGGGCAAATATCCGTCCGGTCATCATTAATTCGGCCCGGTAAATAGGACTGGAATAATTTAGCATTTCGGCCGGATCCAGCTCGAGTTCTTTCATAAAAGATCCATGCAGAAGAGCAAGAAAGTGCCTGAGTCCCTGAACCAAGTTCATCACTTCATCATGTTTTCCGGGTTCTGCTTCAAGCACTCGCATTCCCCATAGTTCGCACTGTTTCCTAAACCAGTCTGCTTTTTCGGTCTCACGGCCCGAGCAGATCACAATCAACTGTTTGGAAAGATTAGGCACATCAGGTCCATGCATAGGATGGAGGCCCACAACAGGACCAGGGTGCGCATCCAGCATCGCTTCAAGCGGCACGGTTTTATTGCTCGTAAAATCGGCCAGGATCGTTTCCGGTTTTAATTTGGGTGCCAGCCGCCGAATCACATCCACCGTCACGTTGATGGGTACGGTTACGATAACCATATCCAGCTTTGGAGCAATCTCTTCAAGCTCGTACCAGTTACCTTTGTCTATACTATAAGCAACGTGTCCGCTGCTATTTGTAAAGTGACGGTACAGTTTACCCATGCCTCCTTCACCGCCCACAAAGAGTACATGTTTAGGATCTGAAGTAGAACGGGGAAATGTATCAGCCGATTGCGCCGCGCGTGAAGCCGCCATTACCATCCGCAGAAAATCTTCAGCCCAGTCGGGATCAAGACCACGTTTAAGGGCCTCTTCACGGAATGAATCGGTTTTATCCGATTCCCGTTTGGCCACAAACACAGGCAACTGTTTTTCCACCTTTCGTTTAATGACATCCTGTACCACCTGTTTTCTCTGCTGCAGCAGGTCGAGAATTTCTTTATCGATGCGGTCTATTTCAGAACGCTGATCTTTAAGCACGTTTTGATCGGACATTCGGGAAAAAATATGGTTAATTGAGAAGCCTCACGATGGCAAATAGTTTGAAAAAGTGAAGCAGCATGAATTTATAACTATAAATTGGATAATGGTAATGGCTATGGATACGGCAATATAAATTGATACCCGGATCAGGTTTAACCAGCGATTTTATCAAAAACAGTCTATAGAAGAACGCTAATAAAATTTCCAGTATAATCTTGTGATTTGCCACAAATAAAAAAGGCCTCACAGATCATTGACCTGCAAGGCCTTGTGCCCTGGACTGGAGTCGAACCAGCACTCCTGTAGATTAGGAACTGCCCCCTCAAGACAGCGCGTCTACCAATTCCGCCACCAGGGCAAAGGTATTTTCAATAAATAATAGCCATTTTTGGCAAGACTCTAAATATACGAACCTATCCTGCTTATTTACAAGAGTTGTTTCAGAGAAGTTGACCCGTTTTTTGGGTTTATTTTAAAAATTTGACACAAAAAAACGACTCATAATACTGTTTCTATTATTTATATCCTTCATAAAACGAATCAGATTTCACTCCATAGCACTCTTGGCCTGGTTTAATTAATGATTTTCACTGCACAGAAAAGCCACACGATTTGAGATATTTCATCTGAAAATCTGTTTTTTTGCATCCAATTCACAAAAAGTTCGTAGGAGATCAGACCAGAAATAGCAAAAAGAGAAGAAAATCGGATAGGAACTCAGACAGGAATTTCTTTTTTTTAAGACAATCAAAAACATAACCATAATCAAGACTATGTGGACAGCACTTCTTATAGTAGTGATACTTTTTTACGTAATTTTTACACGTCTCTTTATCATCGTAGAGATGAGGGAAGAGGTAATCCAGGAGAGGCTTGGAAAATACAAGAAAACACTAAAACCGGGATTTCATTTTATGATTCCATTTGTGGACCGCGCAGCCTACAGCCAGGAGATGCGCGAACAAGTGATAGATGTACCCAGCCAGACCTGCATTACCAAAGACAATATCGAGGTGGCCGTAGACGGCCTCGTCTATCTGAAGGTGATGGATTCTTACAAGGCGAGCTACGGTATTTCCAATTATAAAGCCGCATCGGTGAATCTTGCCCAGACTACCATGCGCAGCGAAGTGGGTAAACTGACCCTTGACGATACATTCTCGGAACGGGAACAGATGAATGAAAACATCGTACGTGAGATCGACAAGGCAGCCGACCCATGGGGCGTTAAAGTGCTTCGTTATGAGATCAGAAATATCAGCCCGTCAATAGAAATCGTGGACACTATGGAAAAACAGATGGAGGCCGAACGAGAGAAACGAGCTGACATCACCACTTCAGAAGGGTCAAGGCAAGCGCGGATCAACGAGTCGCAGGGAGAGCAGGAGAGCCAGATTCTCATTTCCGAAGCGCAGCGCCAGCGCAGAATCAATGAAGCCAAAGGACGGGCCCATGAAATTGAGCTCGTGGCAGAGTCAACCGCAAAGGGAATACGCCGTGTGGCTGAAGCCATTTCGAAACCTGGCGGAGATATCGCTGTAAAAACCAAGCTGGTGGAACAATATATCGATGAATTCGGAAAGATTATTCAAAATACGAATGTTTCGGTACTGCCAACCGAGACCGCCAATTTAAAAACATTCTTCGAAGGGGTTGGCACCATCAGCAGTCATACTTCTGGAAAAAGTACAACTAATAAGGGAGGTCAATAATGGAAGGACTGGAAATTTTCAGCAAGGTAATCTTAGGGGTTTTCGCCGTTTATCTGACTTTTAAATTTTTACAGGCGATACGCCTTGTGCCGAATCAATATGCCCATATCGTTGAGCGGCTTGGAAACTATCACACCACACTCGGGCCGGGTTTTCACGCGCTGATTCCGTTTCTGGACAAAGTGGTTTACAAACAGGATCTCCGAGAGGAAACGATCGAGGTGGAGCCTCAGGAGTGTTTCACCAAAGACAATGTGAAAGTTGAGGTAGATGGGGTGATTTACATCAGTGTGATGGATCCGGTCAATGCAAGCTACGGGGTGACAGATTACCGGTATGCTGCCGTTCAGCTCGCGCAAACCACAACACGCTCAGTCATCGGGCAGATGGATCTGGATGAAACGTTTGAAGAGCGGGCCAAAATGAGCATGGAGGTGGTAAAGGTGCTGAGCGAAATGGAGCAGTCTTGGGGCATCAAAGTGCACCGGTATGAAATCAAGAATATCCTTACACCACGAACGGTCCAGAAGGCGATGGAACGGCAGATGACAGCCGAACGCGAGCGGCGGGCCATCATTGCACGCTCCGAAGGTGTGCAGGGATCGCGGGTAAATGACGCCCAGGGGCGGCGGGCCGAGATTATTAATATATCAGAGGCTGAAATGCAGCGGCGTATAAATGAAGCGGAAGGGCGAGCCCAGGAAATTGAGGCGATTGCAGAGGCCACGGCGCGGTCAATTGAGGAAGTGGCCGACGCACTCATGCAGCCCGGCGGAACTGACGCCATGCAGCTTCAGCTCAAAGAAAAGTATATCGGCCTGCTTTCCGGACTGGGACGCAAAGAGAATCAAATTATCATCCCTAAAGATCTCTCCAATTACGACGCATTAATGGAAGGTCTCTCTCTGAGTGAACTGAACGAGAAGAAAAAGAAATAATCTATCAAACTTATCAAAGGCCTGTAAGACTTTTAAAATCTGACGGGGGCTACATTATTGAATGCATTCACAATTCCGCTGTGCAACCTCTATCCCAATTCCGCATTCAATTTCGCTGCAAATCCTTTATCTTTCAGACAGAAAATATAAAAGAAATCACCAATCCAGGAGATTATATGCCGAATGCATATTTTAACATTCAGGAACCGAAAAACGAACCCTATTTTACTTACGCGCCGGGAACACCGCAGCGCGAATCACTCAAAAAAAGGCTGAAAGAATTACGGTCGGAGACTATTGAAATTCCGGCTATCATCAATGGAGAAGAGATAAAAACCGGGCGTACGACCGATGTGGTGATACCACATAATCACAGTCACAAACTTGCTAGAGTTCATCTGTGTGGCGAGAAGGAAGTGGCGATTGCTGTGGATACAGCACTCAAAGCCCGGCGGGAATGGGCCGATCTTCCGTGGGAAGAACGTGTAGCTGTCTTCAGAAAAGCCGCCGATCTGGTTACAGGCCCGTGGCGAGATACCATGAATGCTTCTACCATGCTGGGGCAGTCCAAAACTCCGCACCAGGCCGAAATTGAAGCCGCCGGAGAACTGGCCGATTTTCTTCGTTTTGGAGCCTGGTATCTTGCTAAAATCATGGAAGAACAGCCCCACTCGTCCGATGGTGTCTGGAACCGTGTGGAGTATCGCCCGCTTGAAGGTTTTATTTTTGCCGTAAGCCCATTCAATTTCACGGCAATTGCAGGCAACCTGCCCTCTGCACCGGCCATGTGCGGAAATGTGGCACTTTGGAAACCGTCGACAGAATCGGTCTATTCCAACTACTTTTTTATGAGGCTGCTGAAAGAAGCGGGTCTTCCCGATGGAGTGATCAGTTTTTTACCGGGTGAGGGTCCTGATGTCGGAGATCCCGTACTGGCCAATCCGCAGCTTTCGGGACTCCACTTCACCGGCTCTGAAGCCACCTTTAACCACCTATGGAAAACTATCGGCAGTAATATTGACACGTACAAAACCTACCCGCGAATTGTAGGTGAAACCGGAGGAAAAGATTTTATTTTTGCTCACAACAGCGCAAATGCAGATCAGCTTGTGACAGCCACGCTTCGTGCAGCTTATGAATATCAGGGACAGAAATGTTCGGCAGCTTCACGTATGTATATACCAGAATCGATCTGGGACGATTTCAGGGAGAAATTCCTGGCCGAAGTCGCTGATGTGAAAGTGGGCGATGTGGAGGATTTCTCCAACTTTATGGGAGCCGTAATCAGCCGGAAAGCATTCGATAAAATTTCGGGTTACATCGACTACGCAAAAAAAGCCGATGACGCTGAGATCATCGCGGGAGGCGGATACGATGATTCCAAAGGGTTCTTTATCGAACCCACGGTAATTCAGACCTCCAACCCCAAATTCAAAACGATGCAGGAGGAGATCTTTGGACCGGTTCTCACAATCTATGTATATAAAGATGAGGAATTTGAGAAAACATTGACTCTTTGTGATGAAACATCCCCCTATGCCCTTACAGGAGCCATTTTTGGAGAGAACCGTTTCGTAATAAAGAAAATGGCCGATCGCCTGAGGAATTCTGCGGGGAACTTCTATATCAACGAAAAACCGACCGGAGCTATCGTGAACCAGCAGCCTTTTGGCGGCTCACGCAGATCTGGAACAAACGACAAAGCCGGAAGCGTTATGAACATGATGCGCTGGCTGTCGCCAAGAGCCATTAAGGAAGTTTCTGCTGCACCAACAGACTGGCGTTACCCGTATATGGACGATGAGAATTAATATATTCTGAGGAAAGTAAGCCAGACCTGGCAAATCCAGTTGTTAACTCAATGCATTCTTGCAAAATTCAAGGCACCGCTTAATTTCCTGAATGGCATCTGACCCATCGGGTATTGGATATTCAAGCTCAATGGTTGCCACAAACTCTGCATTGCGATCGCGCATCAGCTGCAGTACTTCTGCGATTGGGGTATCGCCCTCTCCCCAGGGCATATTATCACCATTATTCATTTTCCGGTCTTTCAGATGAAGGCTGCCGATGCGTTCCCAGTGGCGTTCAATCAGCGGGATGGGGCTGTCGTTGGTTCCCGCTACATAATGGCCGATGTCCAGGTTTAGTCCGTTATATTCGGATTGCCAGAGTGCCCGGTCCCAGAAATTAAAATTGGCCTGGGTGTGATTGTGATATGCTACCATAACCTGATGCTTTTCAGCGAGCTGACCGATACGATTCGTAAGTGTACCGTCTGAATCATTCCGGGGCAGTTCCATCGTAACCTGCCAGGCACCCAGTGTTTTTGCAGCTTTGAAAATGTAATCGCATTCCGCATCCGACATTTCATGTGTAATGGCTTCTTTAAATGCATATATGCCAACACCTGCATCATTATAAAGCTGACGCAGTTCTTCATAGCCTCCCATGCCTGCCGATTCCCTCCAGGCACTCAGCCGATCGCGGTCATCACGCGATGGTGCACCCACAAAATTTTCAGCCGGTGGAATCTGAAGTTCAACCATGCTGATACCGGTTTCCAGAACTGCTTCCAGCAACTCTTCCGCCGAGTTGGATTGCAAGCTTCTGAACGCATACGGAACAATCACTCCAATTTTCACTCCATTGATAACCGAATTTGGTTTTTGAGCATGAACTGAATGAGAAGGAGAACTGATCAGTGCAGAAGGAGCAAGAGAAAATCCTGCAAGAGCGGCAGCACTGGTACCGATAAATTTACGGCGGGAAAAATGAACCGGAACATTTTTTTCGTTTTTCACAATAGTTTGACTGTGCAGGTTACGGGATAGATT
>SLGL01000398.1 GCA_007123785.1 Balneolaceae bacterium | reverse complement strand
CATCCGCTTTATCTATTATAACCGGCCATTCATTTTTCAACAGAGATGGATAGATGAAATTTTTGACATAACTGTCGTCTCGTACCTGGTGTAGAATGATACGATGGCTGGCGAGTTCGGAATTGATTACAAGTGACGTAAACAGATCTGCTACAGGCTCGTTATAATCGGGATCAACAATGAAATCAAGAAAATCACTGATGCCATAATCATCTGAAAAACCCCATTGTTCGCTCCTGTTTCCCCCACTACCAATGATCTGCAGACGCTGCTCAATAACATTCCCTGCAAGGGTGGTAATTCCTTTAAAAAATGGAAAAACAGCCACCAGCTTACCATTATCCTGTACGGTAATAATATAAAGTGAACGCTTTTTGTTCTGCCCAAAATGCCTCCACCAGCTACCCGCCCAATCAGGCGACATGCAGATAGTTTGATTCGATTTTTCAGCCAGTTCTTTCCAATCCTGGTATAGATATGCTATAGCACCGGGTTGCTTATAAATTCGGATTTTAAACGGGGCATTGGTTACCGACTTATATTCTAATCCTTCATCTTCTGTGAATAGTATTTCCCTCTCATTGTGCATGTAAGTACCATTTTTTTATTTATAAATTCCGTTAGCCTCATACTTCATTCTGTCTGCACCTTCGCTGCTGGTATCTGTTTTTATACCGGTTAATTCTTCGTATGCACGATCCATCTCTTTTCCAATACTTTTCCACCGGTATTTATTCATTACGAGTTCATAGCCGGTTTCCATTAACTTTTCACATAGCTCTTTGTTTACAAACAGTTCTAATACTGCGTTGGCAAAGTCTTCTGGCTTATCGGCTATCATCGCATGTTTACTATGTTCAATATCAATGCCTTCACAGCCAATACTCGTTGTTACCAGGGGAATTTTTGAGGCCAGGGTTTCCATAATCTTCAACCGCGTTCCCCCTCCCATTCGCAGTGGCACCACATATACAGAAGCTTCATGCATATAGGGCCGTGTATCATCCACTAATCCCGTTATGATGATGTTTTTGTTTGCTCTTCCGGCAATTGATTTTGGCGGGTTTTTTCCAACAATAGTTACTGTTGTATCGGGAAACACAGCTAAAATTTTGGGGAAAATGTCATCCAGAAAGAAATTAATTCCATCATAGTTTGGTACATACTTCATCATACCTACAAATACCATTGAATGCGGCTTGTGTGTTGTTTTGCTGGGATAAAAGTACTCTTCATCCACTCCGTTCGGAATCAGGTATTTGGGTACAGAGGGAACCGATTTATCAAATATAGAGATATCTCTTTCACTGCATACAAAAAGTGCACTCTGCTCCCTGCATGCGGCTGTCTCTTCTTTATAAAATTTATATGATTCCAGATGGTAGAACAGTTTTTTTAGCGGATTTTTAACTTTCGCCATCCGCTTGAAATTATCATATTCAACATTGTGTGCGTCAATAATTTTGACAGCGGTACTATTGAAATGATACATGCCCATTACGGGGAATTCAGCTTGAATGACATCAAAGGTGTCGTTTTTTAAAATCTGGTTTAATTTCTGCTGCAGTCGTTCTGATCTTGAATAGAGATACCAGTGACTATGAGAGCTGAAAATTGATTTGATAAGAATCCGGTACCTGGAAGAATTTTCGTTGGGATTCGTAACAAAATGGGTTTTTCCTGCTAATACCGGAAAGTTTTTTATTAATTCTTTCTCTTCTTCAGGGGTGCTAAACCCTGCAACTGTAACATCATGGTGGCTGCAGAGATGATCCAGAATATGATAGATACGTAATGATCCGCCAAAGGTGGGATTCGCAGGACTGTATGGAATAAAATATAATACTTTCATTGGTTTTTCACCTGAAATAAAGGTTTAATTTTTCTTGGCTTGTTGATATAAAACTCTTGATTAAATTTAATTCTTCGTGGTTAAAAGTTTTCAGCAGAAGTAAAACGGAGATATAAAAAACAGCTGCGAGTATAATTGTCAGCATCCAGTACAATCCTGTAAATAAAAGCAGAGACAAAACAGGAATAATCATGACTACGGTTGCAATTGCAGGCTTTATAATGTAGGTACTTTTAAAAGTTTGCAGATAACCTTTCGGAAGCAGATAAAAGGCAAACCCCATTACAAATATTTCAGTTATAAGTGTGGCAATTGCGGCTCCGATTCCTCCATTTGCAAAAATAGTTTGTGTATGAGGGATGAGAATATAATTGGCCGATACATTGATGAATATGGCAAAAAATCCAATTACCGCCCATGCTCTTTGTCTGTTAGCGGCACCCATCAATGCACTTCCCAAAATAATATCGATAAATATAATGGGAATGCTGAGGGCAAATATCTGCAGTACTATTACGGATGGGCCATATTCTTCAAGTCCCATAAAAAAGTGAATTATCGGTTCCGAAAACAGAAATATGACCGCTGCCGTGGGGATACCTAATATGATCATCAGTCTCAGGCTCTGGCCTACGGTATTCTCCAGTATTCCTTCTTTATTGTCCCATAATTTGGAAAAAACCGGGAATATAGCCGTTTTATACAGAAGCGGGAGCACCATTACGATATCAAAAAAACGAAACGCCCCGCCGTACCAGCCCGTAACTTCTTCTGTCGTTAAAGAGGCAAGCATAACTGCATCAATGCGGTAATAGATTACCGAAAAGAGCGAAAATAGAAAGAAGGGCATGCCGGATCGCAAAAGTGAGAAAATCTTGGGATCGAAGGTGTATTTTACACGCACAACCCTTCTGGAAAACCAATAGATAACTACCAGGTTCAGGAACGCTCCAACTGTCATAACAATAGCTACCCCTATGGAATCGGCACCCATGAGCAATACCCCCACAGCTGCAAATGCCACAAAAAGCCTCTCTGCAATCGTTCCCATTGAAGGATATTTCATCTTTTCAATTCCCTGGAAATAGGCGCTGAAAGCTGTCGTTCCACCTTCCCAGAGCTTGGCTATAATGAGTATCAGTATTAGCCAGTGCACATGCTGAGAGTAACCAAGAAGGTTCGATATCAAAAGAATGAGGCCGATCGACAATATCCATAGCACAATTCGTAACAAGATATAACTGCTTAAAATCTTTGCCCCTTTGTTTTCAGATCGTGCTACTTCTTTTGGAATCAAATAGTTACCGCCAAAATCGATGAGCAGGCCAAGTATCATTTTAATTGAGAGAGCGAGATAGAGCCGTCCAAAATCTTCCGGGCCAAGATATCTGGGCAGAAAGTAGAGCAGAAGAAAGCTCGACCCCCATGTAACAACTTGTGCACCAAACATAACCGATACATTTTGGGCAACAGATTGTCCAATACTGATATTTTTGTTCTGATTATTCATCTGAGCTATCGTCAGTACTATCTTCCCTTGATTGTTCTTCTGAATCGATATTACTTATCACAGAAAGCAAGCCCATTAAACAACCCAGGTAAAGCATACTTCGGTAATAGGTAAGCTGCAGATCATAAAAGGAGACAACCATTTGATTGATCACTGCAATAATAATTACAAGTGTCACAGCTTTTAGGTACGGATCATTCAGCCTCATAAATAGCTGTGTTCCTTTGGCGGCAAAGCAATTTAAAAAGAACCAAAAGGCAAAAAATCCAACAGCCCCCATTTTTACCAGAATCCAGTAAATCTGGTTATGAGGAATATAATCGCGAAGTGGATACCGGATATTTATTAATGGTATCGGTTGATCGTATTTTTTCCCGAAACCTGTGCCTAAAACCGGATTGTTAACCACCGTCTGAGCCAAATTATAATTTTCATTTTCACGATATAAGTTTGAAGAGTAGTCTCTGAAATTGGTCTCTTTATCGGGCTCAACAAATCCTGATTTAATCATTTGCACAGGCCTTCCATATGTACCATCGCTATTCCAGAAAGCCGCACCATAGAGAAGGAGTACAAATAAAACCGGCAGAAAATATTTTAAAAACTGAAAGCGCTTTAGTGTCGGTAAAAGCACGATAAATGCAGAAATAGATACCATCAACGAAGCATATGTTGCTCTTCGCTGAGCTACATAGAAACCCAAAAACAGAATGATAAGTGAGATCAGCAACCACATTCGTTGTTTGCCGCCTGTACTAAAAACAAGAAAACCGAGAAGGAGTACAAAAATTGTAATCATGAATACAGGGTCTTCATGATTTGTAAGCACATCGAAACCTCCGGTTGTAAAACCCAGCTCTACAAATTTTGATACACCTTGTAATGCTTTAATGGTGATGCCTATAATAAAAACCCAAAGAAGTACTGAAAGCTGGTCTCTTGTTTCCAAAATCTGGGGCACCAAAACATACATCAGACAGAGATAAAACAGGGCCCTCACTTCCCATAATGCAATCATAATATCGCCTCCGCCGCGAATACCATTTGCAAATGAAAAAATGAGGAGTGCAAAGAAAAACATAAAGGCACCCCAAACAGGAATAGGTTTAAGGGAAAAACTTTTCCTGATACTGGCATGCATCAATAAAGCTACAGCGATAAATAAAAGATGTATTTCAAATGGGCTTACTACACCACTGTTTAAATAAGGCACATAAGGGATTTCTTTAATATTGTGAAAGAACCGAACATCGAACGTAATTGAGTCAAATCCCGGAATGGCATATTGATCAAAAATCATGACCGAAAACATGAACAGGCATAAGCTGAGGTCTAAACGAAGGATGCTCAGGATCAGCACAAATGACAGATAGATGATACCGGCGACCAGCGGAACATTTCCATCAAAAAAGTAAAGTCCGCCCCCAAGCATCATTGCAAAAAAAATCAGTAGCCAAAGAACAAATGAGTTTTCACGATCTAAACCCAACGACGAGAGAAACGTCTTTTGATTAAACCAGCCGGGAATGAAGTGGTTGATTGTATTCATTTTTCAACACTTAAGATTCGGGAACAGGCATGATATACATCATCATTACAACATAGACCACCAGCAGTACTGTTAATAAAAATATTGAGAAAATGGGGATGCCATCACGAATAAAAAATTTAGTCCTGAATAAGACCAACAGATGGAATAAAATAATACCCAACAATATTTTCATGAGTTATCTGCCCGGTTAAAAACATATCCTATAAAATGGCTGTCATCGAGATGTTTAAAGATTTTATTGAATTCTCCTTTTTTTGTTTTTTTGCTGTCTATAACACCAATTAATCCATCTATTTCATTAATAAAGTGTACAGGAAATTTTTCGATGGGAAGAATGGACCCCATATCTATAATCACAAAATCAAATTTTCTTTTTAATGCGTATAGTATTTTACGCAGAATTAGTGTGTGTTCAATTCCGGGTGTCAAGCTTTTACTGCTTCCTGCTGTCATTAGATACAGGTTTTCAATTCCGGCAGGTACAACCCTGATTTTTTCGCTGGCAATGGCGTCGGATAAACCGGGTGTCAGATCTGTGCCAAACACTCTGTGCATATCTGGGTTATGAAAATTCATATCCACCAACACAGTTTTTTGATTATATCCGGAAGACAGGGAAACGGCCATATTGGCTGCCACCAGTGTTTTACCATCTCTTCTGCCGGCGCTGGTGATGCCTATCGTCATTTTAGTGTTATTAAATACCGAAGCCAGTTTCGAAAAATTGAAACTGTTGTAATATTTTTTTGAAATGCATTTATAGTCTACTTTATTCTCTGTGCCAGGTAAAAAAAGCACCGGCAACATATTTGATTCATTAACAACTATATTGTGTTCGACAACCTTAAGAGACTTGTTGTCTTTGTTTTTAAAAATATTCTCTTTATTCATGGGTTTCCCTGTAATCTTATCCACTGGTCAGGTATGCAATTATAGGTTTTTGATAGGGTATATCACGTTCATCACGCAGGGTGGTATCCAATACTTCAGCTACAGAGCTTGCTGCGATTCCCATTATAACCCCAACGATTAATCCAAGACCAATTACGAGCCTTTTGTTTGGCGATGCAGGTTTTTCAGGGATATTGGCAGCATCAAGAACGATGAATTGATCACCGGCACGCTGACCTATATCACGGGTCATTCTTGCCTGCTCAAGCTTAACTCTCATTTCATTCAGTAATCCCTCGTAAATGCTAAAGTCAGATTGCTGGGAACTAACTCTCTGTGTGGCAACAAAATATTGCTGCATATCACTAATAACCCGTTGCTTTTGTTGAGTCAGGTCACTCTTTTGAGAATTTAAACGCCGAATATTCGATTCAAAAGTAGATGGAATCCGATTTGCTACAACCCTTATCTGTTCTGATAAAGCCCGAAGCCTTGGATAACTTTCAGTATACTGCTGTTGAAGTCTGTCATACTCATTTAATAATTCCGAAAGTTCGCCGCCAAACTGAATTTCAGAAATTGGAAGCCTGTAAAGATGCCTGATACCTTCTGTTTGGTTTGTTTCGTTTTGATATGCTGAAATAATAGCCAGCTTGTCTTCTTCCCTAACAAGCTCCCATTCAATTGCATCCAATTGTGTATTGATTATCTGTAGCCTGTCTTGCAGGTTTTCGGCACTGCTTGGCAAGTCTCTCATTCGATCTGATGTTATTGTAACTGATTGATCTCTTTGATCCCTGACAATTTCTTCCAGCTCCTGTAACTTGACAGAAAAGAACTCAACGGTTTCTTCATGCCTGCGGGTTTCCATCCGAAGCTTCGAACTGATAAAATAGTTGGTAAGAAATTCAGCACCATCACGGGCACGAACCGGGTTGGTATCATAAAAACTGATCTCAAATGAGTCGGAAGCCCTTGAACGGGTTTCAATATTATTTTGAGTTTTCTCAACTAAGAGCTGTTTGTCAGCCTCTGTCAGAATACCTCTATCCAGCTGAAGACTGTCTATTAATGCCTCCATAGTTGATCTGCTGTAGATGATTTCATTTAGTGATTGCAGCCTGTCTTCTGAAGCGATATGTACTGCTATTTCATAAAGTACAAGCGGGTTCAGAGTTTCATCTTTTTGCACCAAAATAGTGGTGGAGGATTTATAATTCGGCTCAATAAAATAGAGGGCCGTAATAGCAGCTATAACAAAAAGTATGGGCGTAATAGTTAATAATACCCATCGGCGCTTTACAGCTGATTTAATATCCTGGGCAACATCTTTAATCTCGTACATGGATTTTTTATGGTTATGTAGCAATCTTGATTGAATGACGGTTATCGTCAGTCAACTGTTTGCAATTGTTATGCCAAAGTGAAGCAGTTTGGCCTGATGCAGAATAAAACCCGCTTTATGTATATATAATGAGGGTTTTAGGCAGATTCTTTTTTAATAACACTAAAAAGTACAGCCAGTAGTAATCTTACCCGATTCGTAATTACCCAGCTTCCGGAGATGGTGTGTGCAATTACTTCTCTACTCCTGATTCATCATTTTTGAATATATATTATCTCAATTCTGAATTAAATTATAT
>SLGL01000017.1 GCA_007123785.1 Balneolaceae bacterium | reverse complement strand
TTGTTCAGTTCCCAGGGATCGGCATGAACGTCAAAGAGCTCTTCCATCGGCCGGGGGCGGTACATCGCCTCACCATGTTTCGGCAACAGGCCTTCGGCACGGGCTCTGTCCAGTTCCACCGAACTTCTTTTATGTTCGCCAAAAATCAATGCATTTTGAATGTAGGGCAGGTGCGGCATATAGTTGCGTATGTACATGTAACGTTCAGAGCGAACGGCACGGGCCATGTCGTAAACATCATCGGCGCGGTCTCTGTGGGCTACAAAATGGGTGCGCGGTTCAGTAGTAAATTCACCCAGAAACGGCTGGCCTTCCATATACTCCGGTGTTTCAATTCCGGCGAGGCTCAGTACGGTTGGAGCAAGGTCGATGAAGGTGATCAGCTCTGCGGTTTCACTGCCCGGTGGAAGACCGGCAAGATGCCTGTATTTGGGTGGAACCCACACGATGAGTGCTGCCTCGAGTCCAGTAGTGTTGATCCATCGTTTGTAGCGCGGCAGACCAAAGCCGTGATCTGACCAGAAAAAAACGATGGTATCTTCGGCCAGGCCATCCTCTTCAAGTTCATCCAGAATATCCTGCGTTTCGAGGTCAGTCACAGAGATTAGATCATAATATCGCGCCCAAAGTTTTCGCATTTCAGGGGTATCGGGAAAAAAAGGAGGCAGAACCGCTTCATCGGGATCGCGGCGCTCCTCAAGCCGTTCAAAGTAGTGCTGATCGTGTACATTGGCCGGCATTTCGTGGGGTGTCATGATGTTGAAGACGGAGAAAAAAGGCGTGTTGTCCGATTCCCGGTTTCGCCAGTGAGCCTGCTCGCTCGATTCATCCCAAAGGCCGGTATCGTCAAAATTGTAATCGGTTTTTACGTTGTTAGTGGTATAGTAACCAGCATCCCGCATCAGTTCCGGCAATGTTTTGATGAATTCGGGGAGCTCAATCACAGATCGCAAATGCTGTGTACCAAGGGAGGTGGCATGCATGCCCGTGATGATGGCTGACCGCGCCGGGGAACAGATGGGGGATGGCACAAATGCATTGCGATAAACGATTCCCTCTTCAGCAAATCGGTCGATGTTTGGGGTGTGAGCGTACTCATCGCCGTAGGCCCCGAGAGTGGGGTTATGATCTTCGGTCGAGATCCAGAGGATATTCGGGCGATCGTCTGGTGTTTGTGCCTTTAGGCTGCTCCAGGAGGCCGGATTGATAATCAAAACAACAAGAAACAGTGTGGCCAAATATCTGATTTTCTGATTTTCGGTCGTGTCCATAGCAGAAATCGGTTAAATGTGTTCCAGCTTGTCCATAAGCCGTTCAACAACATTGGGATAATTTTCAGGGTTTACGCGTTCCCCTTCGCTGCTTTCTCGGAAGTCGAAGAGTTCAAATCCCTCAGTCTCACCCTCAGGCCGATGCACAATGAGCCGCCATTCATCGGTCCGGACGGTTTCCTGCCCGCGATTCCAGTGTGCAAATGCCGGTTTTTGAGAAGGGGCACCGGGATCATCAAGCTGTACGCGAAGTGTGTGACCTTCAAGCCCGTCCGGGGCAGAAAGGCCGGCAAGATCGAGCAATGTGGGGAATATATCGATAGTTTCCACGATGGCATCACTTAGTTCACCCGGAGCATTCATTCCAGGTTTGCGGATCAGCATCGGGGCTTTCAGCGCAACTTCATAGAGTGAGTGTTTGCCCCAGATACCCTGCTCGCCGAGGGCAAAACCGTGATCGCTCCAGATCACAATGATCGTTTCTTCTTTGAGGCCAAGTTCTTCAAGCTTGTTAAGTACCCGCCCAACCTGGACGTCCACATAGGTTGTGGCTGCGGCATAGGCGTGGCGAAGCTGGCGGGCATATTCACGGTCTTCATTCGGGTCACCGGGATGCTGTCCGTAGTTGCCCATCATCTCTCCGCTGCCGTGCCAGCTTGATGGAGATTCCGGGATATAGGTATCTTCCGGTTCCGGAATATCATACGGATCGTACAGTTCAAAATATTTTAGCGGAGCCGCAAACGGCAAGTGCGGTTTGAAGAATCCCACTGCAAAAAACCAGGGTTGCTCAGATTCAGCCAGTTCATCCAGAGTTTCGATGGCGTCGTTGGCCACCCATCCGTCGGGATAACTGGTGTCCGGGCCATCGTGAGCTTCCCATGTGGGTGATTCTCCACGATCTCTTGGGACACCATCAGCATAACCATGCATCATATCTTCCGGGGTTCCCCATGGACTGTCTGGTACCCAGATGTGATCCCAAACATCTGGCAGTTCTTCCGGGCCTTCCGCCCATCCTTCTCCGGTTAGCCCGCCAGGGTAATGTGTAATTTTTCCAAGAGATAAGGTTTGATAACCATGTTCACGAAACAAGGCAGGCAGGCTTTGTTGTCCCCACTCTTCATGGGTATCCCGGATGACTGTATTAGGCAAAAAGCGAGTTTCGGCTGCCCGTTTACCACGCAAAAGTGCAGCCCGGCTGGAGCCACAGGTGGGCACTTGAACATAGTGCCGGCTAAAGAGTCTTGATTCTTCAGCGAAAGAATCGAGATAAGGGGTTTGGACGTAATCTATACCAAGTGCACCAAGATCATTCCGGAGGTCATCAATCGATATGAAGAGTACGTTATACTTTACATCTTCATGAGAATTCTCAGGTTCAGGACTGCATCCGAAAAGAAACAGGCAAAAGCAGATGGAACAGATTAATTTTGCAGGCATTTTGCTGTTTTACTATTTGATGTTTACGTACCTCAAAACCACATACATTTGATTTTTAATCATTTAAAATTTCATGATCGAGAGTGCCACTTACCATATGCAGGATGTATATGCTATTGAGTACGGTTATCAAACTATTCCTAAGACAACAAATCCTTCAAAAACTTTAGCCCGTCTTTAGCAAGGGTATCTGGGCTATCGGCTAAAGGCCTCCAGATAGAAGCCGCCTTGGCGAGAATTTTATTATCAGGTGTAAACGTTTCAATAACCACATGGCGGTCATAATGGATATCTTTCAATGCTTCAGCAACACCATTCCAGTCTAACTGGCCTGTGCCGGGGGTTCCCCTGTCATTTTCAGCCAGTTGAAAATGGAACAGCCTGTCGCCGGCTTCACGAATGGCATCTCCCAGATTCTTTTCTTCAATTCCGGCATGGAACAAGTCGAATAAAATTTTGCAGTTTGGATGGCTGACCCTGTCCACAATGTTATTTACCTGGCTTGTAAGGTTAAGAAAGCTTGTTTCAAACCGGTTCAGAGCTTCCACACAAAGCGTAACATTTGCAGACTCTGCATGTTCAGATAGTTGCTGTAGCTGGGAAACAAGCAATTCTTCGTGGTTGCTCCTTTCCTCTGCGGTCATGCTCCAAAGACGGCCCACTTCTGCATACAGCGGCCCTGCAAATGTATCTGAATCCATTTCATGAGCAGCTTCAATAGATTTTTTTATGTATTCCATTCCGGCAGCGCGGATTTCTTTATCCGGATGAACCAGGTCTCTTCCCGGCCCCATTGCGGCACAATTGGTTACCGAGAGCCCGTTCTCTTTAATCACTTTTCCGGCTGCTGATGCATCCAGGGTGTCAGGGTCCTCAATCGGTACTTCAATCGTATCAAATCCCATCTCAGCTATAATCGGCACAAAATGTTCGATCGTTTTATTGGTAACGGGTGATGTCCACAACCAAAGACTGACTCCAAATTTCATAGGGTTAATTTTTAGAATTCAGGAAATAAAATCTGTTAAGGCTCCAGGGTAAGTGTTCCAGGTGGTGTTACATCATCTTCCACCAGCCATACATTACGAAATCGAACCGGTCCGGTATGATCCTGAAGATATAACGGTGCTGCTGCAACCTCTTCTCTCTGGCCACCGACTCCTGTTCCGCTTTCTAATTCTATATCATCATGGACCAAAATGCCATTCAGATAAACCGTAAAGCGTGCATTCTCTGTTTTATTGCCTGCATCATCAAAACGAGGTGCGCGAAAAAAGATATCGTAGGCTTGCCATGCAAGCGGAGGAAGTGATGTGTTTATTCTTGGTGCATATTCGTTGTAAAGAGATGCATTACCGAAAATTTGCGGTGGGAGTGCAAAAGAGTCCAGTATCTGAACTTCATACCGGTTTTGTATGTAGACTCCGCTGTTTGCACGGCCCTGTGTAGTGCTTTTGGGCATGAACCCGATTTTTGCTTCCAGATGAAGCCGCATATCACCGTACTCTTCGGCAGTGGTTGCACCCTGGATCAAAAGGCCATCTTCGGTCATTCGCGTATTTTCATCCCAGTGATCCAGGTTACTGCCGTCAAACAAGATGATGGCATTTTCTGGTGGGTACATCCCATTAGCCGGGCTCATTCGTTCGGTATATTCCAGTTGACCGAACACTTCATTTTCATCATTAATTGCAGTGAAAGAACCATCATCATAGCGAAAACTGAGTGGATGATCGCCGGACAATATGAGGTTGCCGTTTTCAACAGCTCCTTCCAATTCGTACATTTCATCTTCGTCAATTGTTTGATAGGTGTGGCCGGGAAGTGCATTCGCAATGAAAAGTGCTTTAAACTGGTTTTCGCCATGCACAGCAACCTGAAGACTTGCTGTTTGTCTGTTCGTTTCATTAAAGGTGATTTCTCCTGTATACTCACCCTGGTATTGAAATCCAGGAAATGAACGAGCTTCTTCCTTATCGATAAATTCAATTTCATTGAAATCATAAGCAAACAGAAAAGATGCAATGACAAAAACGGCTGATAACAGAAGGCTCCAATATTTCATTGTATGTATTTAAATTGTTTTGAATGAGCAGTTAATAATAAAATAATAAAAGAATGACTACACTATAATTTTTTTAAATATATAACAAACCATTTTACCGAAAATCGGCCCATTGTTTAAAAAATCTTCTCCAGTTCCCACAATTCCACAAATTCGTTTTTGCGGTGATCTCTTCGTTTCGTTTTTTTGGATGATTGTTTGACTTTTCGTTTCAACAGCCTGATTTTTTTGAATCGCTGTTGTTCGGTCAACTCTTTTTTTACAGGGTGAAGGTCACTTAACCCTGCCGATTCGGCAAGGTTTGAGAATAGCAGAACCAGCCTCCCCATTTCGTTCATATAGTCCCCTGCCTGTTCGAAAAAACGATCAAACAGTCCAGGTTCATAGTAGATGGCGTTGTCCAGTCCCTCAATGTCTTTTTCTGCCGGCAGCCAAGGTGGATTAAAAACAACAAGGTCCGATTTTTGTGTGTGGGTTTCAAACAAGTCTGAAAGCATCAAATGTATGCGGTTCTCCAGGTCGTGTGTACGGGCGTGTTCCGCTACGGAAATCAGTGCGTTTGGATTAATATCAGATGTATAAATCGTTTCAAAGCCGTGGTTCAGCATCTGAAATGCCAGCACCCCGCAGCCGGTGCCAATATCAATTGCTGAAGTTTTTGGGCGGGAATATTTTTTAAGCCAGTTATCAAAAAGCTGAAGATGATCGAATCGGGTGGGAAAATAGGTCCCGTAATAGGGATGAATTTTTTCTTTCAATCCGGGATATTTGATGCCGTTCAGATACCATTGCCACGAACTGTTAAGTCCCTGAAATTGAGGAAATGTGAGATGAAAATCGTCTTTATCAGGATAAAGCTTTTCCAGCCAGCCTGGTTCAGGTGCTTTTTTCAGTGAAATTTTGTTTCCTTTGATGGGAACCAGCAAATGATTCGAAGCGCGATAAAACCGGGAACGGCTGTCCCGGTATGCGGTAAAATCACTCTTTTTCTTCCCCCTGAACACCTGCTTTTTTAGTTCAGCCAAAATAGCCATCCCTGTTGAATAGCGGTCGGCGACCAACAGATTGGTACCTTTAAGCAGGCTTTTTGCAGCAATAACGTGGTCAGATTTTTTTATAACCTTATCCGGTTCCTGTATTAGTTCAATCGGTTCAGGACGGTTTGGAGTGATCTGAATTTCCTGATCATTCATCAATTTGGGAACTGTAATCAACGATTACGTTTTCCTTACCTGGATTACACAGCAAAGAAGACTTGAAATTAAATTTTAAAAAAATGAATGTAAATACTTGTTTTATTATATCTTAAATACCATTCAGTAATTTATGAATTATTCAGGTTCCGTAAACCAGGTAATGTCAATAAGTTCCAACTGCAGTTTTCATAAAATCTGTTTCTTTTAAACCACAAATGTTACCAATGCACACCAAGAGAATTTAATGCTTTAAACCAGGCAGTACCCTTCCCTGTAATCTCGATGAAGATGCTGATTGGCCTCGACATCGTTCACGAATCGTTCATTAACAGGATCCCATTTTAGCGGCCTGTCGAGCACGGTAGCGATATTACCTAAAATTCCAAGGGTGCCGGAACGGTGGCCTGCTTCTACTGTTGCGATTGGATCTTTCCGGTTCTTCACACAATCAAGAAAATCGAGCAGATGCGGAGCCACTTCCTTCACCTCCGGCGCGCGGTGATCTTCCCATTCGGGTAGTTCCAGCTCTTCTTCTGATGTACGATATTGTCCGCGATGAACTTCAATCCAGGCATCTTCGCCTTCAAAGCGCGCTCCAAAGTTTTCGTTCTCGGTGAAAGGAGCATTGGCCATGACCAATCCGTCTTCATAGACAAAGTGGATATACTCGTAACCATTGTGCCCGGCCGGGATCACTTCAACCGGCCCGCTGTCATCTTTATCAAGTGCCCATTGTGCAATATCAAAATTGTGTGCACCCCAGTCAGTAAGGTTTCCGCCACCGGTTTCTTTATACCATCGCCAGCCGGCCCAGAACTGTTCGTTTTCAACCGGATCGAGACTGATCAGCGGAGCTAATTCATTATTGAAGTGTACGTAAGGATTGGGACCAAGCCAGAGATCCCAATTAAGATCTTCAGGAACCGGCTCTTCTTCAAGGGTGTAGGGGACAGCAGGATGCCCCACCCAGGCATTCACTTTGGTGAGTTTACCAAGTCTTCCTTCCCGAACAAGTTTTGCAGCATAGTTGAATTCGTGAGAAGAACGCTGCTGACTGCCCATGGCAAGAACAACATCATTTTCACGAACGGAATTTACCACCTCAATTCCCTCTCGAATAGTAAAGCCCAGCGGTTTTTCGAGGTAGATATCTTTCCCGGCCTGGCAGGCTTCAATGGCCTGTATGGCATGCCAGTGATCCGGCGTTGCAATTACAACAATGTCGATATCGTCCCGGGAAAGCATGTCCTGGTAATCTTCGGTTGTGGAAATATCCACACCCTGCTCGTTTTCTTCCTGGAAATTCCTCACCAGCATTTCAAATCGTTCACGCTTTCTGCCATATACATCGGCACCAGCTACAATTTTAATTCCGCGGTTTTCGTGAAATCCGTTCATTAGTGATATTGCCTGGCGCCCAAGGCCGATAAAGCCGAGCCTGAGGGTATCGCTTGGAGGTACACATCCTTTAAACAGGGGCAGCACAGAAAGCCCGGCC
>SLGL01000274.1 GCA_007123785.1 Balneolaceae bacterium | reverse complement strand
TCACCCCCAGTTCGTATCCCGGCTGTTTGATCGTTGTAAGTGGCGGAATCATCGCCTCAGCCCAGGCCGAATCATCAAAACCGACAAGTGCCATCTCATCCGGTATGCGGATTTTTCGGTCATAGAGCTCCTTCAGACATCCGAGGGTCATCAGGTTATTGGTGGAAAAAACAGCGGTTGGCGGTTCATCAAGTGCAATCAGTTTCTTCACAGCCTCCCTCCCGCCACGTTCAACGTAATTCCCGAAGACAACCAGTTCTTCATCAAATGGAATGGCTGACTCATCCAGCGCTTTCTTGTATCCATTAAATCTCTCTTCTGTATTAGTCAGGCCTTTAATCCCGCAGATAATACCAATTCGCCTGTGCCCGTTTTTAATCAACTGTTCAGTCGCCTGGAATCCGCCCGCTTCATTATTGATCGAAACCGTATCCACATTCATAGATTTCACTTTACGGTCCACCATCACCATCGGGAAACCCTCCAGATTTATGCTTTTCAGGAAAGTTTCATTCCCGCTGGTGGGCACCATGATGATTCCCGAAACTTTTTCAGAAAGCATCGAATTGAGAAAAAATTTCTCTTTCCCGGGATCTTCATTCGTGTTACAGATCATCAGCACATGCTTATTTTTATACGCAACATCCTCCACTCCTTTTGCCACATTTGCAAAAAACGAATTATCGATGTCAGTAATAATTAATCCAATCACCAGGGAATCTGACTGTTTCACTTTCATACGTCGCGCCACATGGTCCATCCTGTAATTCAATTCATCAGCAACTTTCAGAACTTTTTCAGCAGTTTGATCTTTTACTTTGTCCGAACCATTCAATACCCGCGAAACTGTGGCAGTTGAAACACCTGCAAGCTTTGCAATTTTTTTAATCGACATTATTCAATCTTCCAATCTTAATTCCGGATTCAAACCTATCACTGATATTTAAAACCGGTCATTTTAATGATATCTCTGTTTTCCTTATCATCAGGAGGTTCTTCTGACAGATAATCAGCAAACAAAAGAATGTAACCGATTACACAATTACAAAAAAGGACTAAATAGCAGATAAACGTTCGATTGCATGTAATATCAACGAATATATATCAGTCGAAATCTGTCATTTTTAGAATTAACACGACAATTTTACTTCTTAATCTAACCTTATTCTTAATCTAACATCATCAACGATGAGCAATACTCCTAAACATTTTGACGCCATTTTATTTGATATGGACGGCGTAATCATCGACAGTAAAGAGCAGGTGGAAGCTTTTTGGTTTGAAAAAATGGAACTGTACGGTGTGGAAGTAGACAAAAAATACCTTGAAACCCAAGTGCACGGCCGCCCCGCCAGATCCATAATTGATGAAATGTTTTCTATGTTACCGGAGGAAGAGCGTGAAAAACTGGACATGGAGTGCACAGAATACGATGCCTCTCAGGAATCCTTCTCCATAGTACCGGGCGTGGAAGCTTTAATGGGACAGCTTGTCGAAAAGGAGATAACCTTCGGACTTGTAACCAGTGCACTCCCTCCCAAAGTTGAAAAAATGCTTGAAAGCCTCTCCCTTCATTCCCCTTTTCAAACCATCGTTACAGCCAATCTTGTAAAAAACGGAAAACCCGACCCGGAATGTTACCTGTTGGGTGCCGTGCAGCTCAATGTTCCTGCAGAAAACGTGCTTGTTTTTGAGGATTCAGTCAGCGGAGTGAAAGCAGCCAGCCGGGCCGGGGCAACCGTAATCGGCGTGAATCAGCCCCACATCGCACCCATGCTGAAGGAGGCCGGGGCGCGTGATGTGATTGATGATTTTACGGACACATCTTTGACAGGAAAACAGATTCATATTAAAAGTAGTAGTCCGTTCGGAATCTTTAGCTGAATTCTGCCTGGTTACGATCGAACCGGAATTCATCAATATTTGAGTGGTTCCTTACACGAATTTTTCACATAATTTCAGAAACCGAATTGTTAATAAATCAAGCTGTTTTGATATGAATCAAACCGGCAGAATTTTATTCTTCTAACCTTGCAAAACACTTCAGGTATTATGAGATTTTTTAAAGTGATGATTTATTTATCCACTCTGTTTTTAGTGATGATTCTCTCGTGTGATGATCGCGCAACCTCTGAAAATCAAAAGGAACCTTTTCTTGAAATCCAGCAGCTTTTTGATGATGAACGCTTTCCCAATGTCGTAATAGCCATGAACGGCTCCATACTTGCAACCTATGGAGGAACAAGCCCCGCAAGCGAAGGCCATTTAAAAATACGGCGAAGTGAGGATGGTGGAGAATCCTGGACTCCAACCGATACCATAGCTGCACCTATTCAATGGCATGGCGGCGGCACGATCGTTGACGAAAACAGCGGTGACATTTTGCTCTTTGCGGAAAGACGTCCGTTTACCGACCGCAATCCATCCGGCGAGCTGCTTTTCCTTCGCAGCAGTGATCATGGTGAAACCTGGACAGAAGAAGAGATACAAATTCATCCCGATGAAAACGGGTATTATCCTGCGATGCACATCAACGAAAGGGGAATCACCCTTCAACACGGCCCACATGCCGGCAGATTATTAAAAGCTACCCGTGTGATGCCCTTTGCCATGCCGGAAGGCAATGAACCGGATGTCTGGGATCAGCACTACACCAATGCCATCTACAGTGATGACGGAGGCAGAACCTGGCACAGCAGTTCACCTTTTCCCGCAAAAGGAACCGGTGAAGCCGCCATCGAAGAATTATCCGATGGAACGATCTACTACAACTCGCGCCGCCACTATTCAACCGATGGACTGAATCCACGCATGCGTTACATTGCCTGGAGTTATGATGGCGGTGAAACCTGGGAAAACCTTTCCGTAAGTGAGATACTGCCGGATGGCCCGCAGGATACCGATTATGGGTTAATGGCCGGACTTGTTCGTTTGCCAGTTGATGATCACGATATTCTCATCTACAGCAATGTTGATTCTGATCAGGGCCGCGTCAAAGGTACTGTTTGGGCCAGTTTCGACGGAGGGCAAACCTGGCCGGTCAAACGCCTGGTGGATGAAGGGTCCTTTGCCTACTCATCTCTCGCAGCAGGACGACCCGGCACTCCAAGTGAGGGATACATTTATCTGCTATATGAAGGCCGTTCCGGGGCAAATATTGCCCGATTTAACCTGAGCTGGATTACCGAAGGCCGTGACTGGAAAGAGTTTCTTGAGGATGGCTGAAACAAGGTAATTTATTCCCAATCACAAAATAATAACAACTCCTCCGGCGCTCTAAAAACAGTCAGAATATTCGTGTTGAGAGAAGGAGTTGAATATAAGCTTCATTCCGTTTTCAACTGCAGTTCAATTCAAATGCTGAAGTTTAAACACTCTTTTGCGCCTCTTCGCAACCTTTGCGAATTTCCTCTTGCTTGTAGTCCCTCCACGATTTTCTAATTCGGGTTCCAACAACAACCCTTCGAAACTGTATAATGCTTTTTCAAAACTACTCGCCTCTGGGTTTTTTTTCATTTTAATCAGTGAAGCGAATTTGTTTATAACAAGTTGAAGTTAACATTGTGAATACGTCAGGTTAAATCAACTATGGAAGCTGCTATAAAGCGGTAAGGTTTTGCATTTGGGTTGGCTGCATAATTCCAATAATAAATGATTACAAGTTTACCATCTTCACGCTGAACCATACGCGGATACCCGATATCGGCATTTGCCATCTCTCCGGTACGGATGGGTATTTCATGACTCCATGATCTTCCATTATCATCACTGATTCTCAAACAAATTCTTGATCCATATTGACTGCGGTATGCGTAAGCCAGTGCCAGCCTGCCATCTTCCATTTGCAAAAGTGCCGGAGGGGATCCGCCTGATCCGGTATCAAAAACGGGTTCTGTCTCTTCTTTCCATGATTTTCCATTATCTTCTGACCGGTAAGCTTTGATATAGTCTCTTCTTGGGTTCAAATCCCGGGCTCTCAGCACTGATAATATTTCAGTCGGACTGAGTCTTATAGTGGAAGGCATAATCTCAAACCCCTCTGGTTCATCCTTTCTAAACCAGGATACCAGTTCCCAGGAAACACCGCCGTCTTTGGTACGAGAATGCAGTACCCAGCCTTCTCTTTCGTTTTCTTTGGCTGCATTATGGAATGCACTTAGTTGCTGCCTGTCGTCCACAATATAATCGGTACGGGTTCCGATTCCGCGGGTATCCAGGTTCGGAAACTGGTATGGACCGTGCCATTCATGGCCACGGTTACTCGAATAATAGAAAATGGAGGGGCCATGATTGACATTATACCTGAACCAGGTTATAAGAAAATCCGGATTTGAGAAATCTTTGACCGGTTGATCCAGGATGGAAGGTTCTTCGGCCAGGCCTTCCGGTAGATTATTGTCATATGCCCATCCCGTTTGGCCGAGATCATAAGCATCACTAATTTCCCAGGTTTCTCCCCCATCCAGACTTCTCGCATATTTATTTCTTGCAGTTTCCCGGTTATAGGTATGAAATCCTTCTGTCTCATAGTGTTCAGCTTCAACAAATCCTACGAGAATTTCATCACCCCAGCTCCAGATGCCGTTATTGGCAGGCCATCCGGCAAAACGACCTTCCTGATAGTACACTTTCAGGTGTTGGATTGTGCTGGTATTGGTACTACTATTTCTATTTTGATCACTTGTATCACTATTATGATTCGCAAATGCAAAACAAAAGAGTACTACAATGAAAACGATTGGGGCCATTTGGTATTTAATGGTAAAGTAGTTCATGAAAGTTAAGCCTGAATATTAACACAATGATGTAAACGATTACATATTGATTCTAATAAATAGAAATAGATCTTAAAAATCAACTTGTCATTGCTTGAGATATTATCCCAATATTTAAAATAAAATCATTTCAAGATTAAATAAATTAATAACTTGTTAACTGGTGTTGTGTCAAGAATGAAGTTTCGCAAGAAACCCGTCCCGAAGTGTCGGGATTTCCTTGGCATCAATGGCAGTAAGAATGGAATTATGCAGCCTTTTTGAAGAAAAACTTTGCGGGTTTTCCCGTCATTTGGTTTAGAAATAAACAGAGCTGAAGTGGAATTACCAAAAGGCCTCATCCGGCTTCAAAATCTGATGAATAATGAATTTTGATATTAATAGTGCAACTATTTAGATCTTCATCAAGATCGTTTATCATCAGCCTTTCCTTTCTGCTGTGCCTATCTTCTAAAGTTAAATGGGACAGCAATGAACTTTCATATCCTATTAGAATCGATCAATATTTGACTGGTCTCTACCGTAAATATTTAGGATTATTCTTGATGGTGAATTATTATGCCGAATAAAATCGGCTTGAACGCTTTTACTCAATTTCAAAACCGATTTAAAATGCCCGATTCGCAAGACATTCAGTCCTTAAAAACTCTGTTTGAACAGGAACTCTTCGAAAATATTGTCCCTTTTTGGGAAACACATAGCCCCGATCGAAAACATGAAGGCTACTACAATTGTCTGGACCGGGAAGGTCGTGTGTTTGACACTACCAAACATGTATGGCTGCAGGGGCGTCAGGCCTGGATGTTCAGCAAGCTTTACAACCAACATCAGGCAAAGCCGGAATGGCTGGAAATCGCCAGAATTGGTATCAATTTTCTTCGAAACCATGCCATCCGCCCCGACAAACGCCTTTATTTCAGCCTGACTGAAAAAGGTAAACCGGTTTGGATTCAACGAAAAATATTTTCCGAGTGCTTTTACATCATCGCCCTTGCCGAGTTCAGCCGGGCTGCAGATGAGCTGCATCTGATGAAGGAGGCTGAAGAGCAGTTCGAAATCGTATGGAACTGGTCGAAAGATCTCTCTCAACTTGGCAGGCCTGTGCTTGAAGGACAAATACCCTCACGGAGTTTGGCTATACCAATGATATTATTGAATGTGATTGAAGAACTAACGAGTGGAACTCCTGCAGGATATGAACAGGAAATTAAAGAGTGCATCAGGCAGATTTTATTGCATGTTCATGCAGACAAACAAACCGTGTTTGAAACGGTGGGGATGGATGGACAGTTTCTGGACACAATGGAAGGAAGGCTGCTGAATCCCGGTCACGCCATTGAGGCAGGATGGTTTCTTCATCGTTGGGCTGCAATTCTTAATGACGACGGGCTTCAGCAAACCGCCATCAGTATGATCCGCTGGTCACATGAACACGGATGGGATCACAAACACGGGGGACTCTTTTACTTTCTGGATTATAAAGGCCACAGCCCCATACAGCTTGAATGGTTTATGAAGCTCTGGTGGCCCCATAACGAAGCGATGATCGCCCATTTGATCAACTATTCGGTAACGGGTGAACAGATGGACTGGGATCTCTTCAAACAGGTTCAGGAGTATTCATTCCGCCATTTTCATGATAATAAAAACGGCGGATGGTTCGGTTACCTTAATCGGAAGGGAGAAGTAACTCACTCCTTCAAAGGCGGGCCGTATAAAGGGTTTTTCCATGTCCCGAGGAGTTTGTGGACCTGTTTTAAACTTTTTAAAAAGATTGGAAATTGACGAAAACTCTATTTAAGCTATGAAAAGTTATCTCTCACATTTGATATCCGACATTCGCGCTGCTCGGCGGTCAGAATCCCAAAAAGAAAAGTCCGGACAAGAATCATTGGAAAATCATTTCAAGGATATTGACCGCTGGATTTCCGGAAATGCCGAACAAACTTTGAGCTATTTTACCGGCCTTGAGAAAGACGCTTTTCCACCATACAATCAACTCAGTGACGATGAGGCGAAAAAAGTGTGCGATGCATTTACAGCTATGCTAAATAGCTGGAATGTTGGCCTGGACGTACCCGATGATCTGCCGCTGGACAGACAATATGAACTGATGGTGGGTTTGCTGGATCATGAATTTACCCCCTTCCATTCCGGCATGTTTATATTCGATTTCTGCACCGGCTATGCCCCGGGTTGTGAGTTAAAAGAATATTGCCCATGCCTCGAAATTTGGGAAGAAGATTTCTGAAAACCTCCAAGGTTTTGAAAATCTTGGAGGTTTTAGCCGCGTCATCAGCCAACAATTTTCGAATCTATTTAACTCCTATACAAAAGCTTTTAACAAATACTTCAACCGCAAAGGAAGTCTGTTTATCCCAAACTTCAAACGAAAAAGGATCTATTCAGACGATTATTTCAGCACCTTAATTGCCTACATCCATAACAACCCGGTGCATCACGGTTTTGTGGATGTAGACGCATGAGTGGTCACACAGTTCCTGGAATACGTATTTGCAAGATAAGCCAACCAAGGTTAAAAAAGAGCTGGGATTAGATTGGTTTGGTAATCGCGAGCAGTTTTTTAGAATTCAGAGGGAAATACGAATGAAAAAATTGATCTCATTATTTGAGGAATAAACTCTATCAACTAACCCTCCAAGGGTCCCGAACCCTTGGAGGGTTACTGAGACACCAAAAT
>SLGL01000164.1 GCA_007123785.1 Balneolaceae bacterium | reverse complement strand
CAACCCGGCTGGTCTCCGTGAAAACCAAAGTAGTTCCCGCTGAGTGCAGACCTGCGAACCTGAAACTCAGCAACATGCTACACTACCGAAATGCCTTTCGCGAAGCGGTGGATGCTGGTGCTGATGATGCCCTCATGCTAACTGTAAATGGTTTTATCGCCGAAACTTCTATAGCAAATATTTTCTGGAAAAATGGAAATGAGGTTTATACCCCATCCACAGCCTGTGATATTTTACCTGGAATTATGAGAAATTCTGTGATTGAAATTGTTCACCGACATTCAGGATTAAAGCTTAGTGAAGGTAATTTTCAATACGGACAACTTGAAGTTGCTGATTGCATTTGGCTCACGAATAGTGTGAGAGAAATTATTCCGGTTCAATCTGTTGACGAAAAAGAATTTCGAACTGATGATCCTGTAATTGAAATGATTGGAGCTGAACTGGACAAGATGAAACTAACAGAAACGGGAGCATGAAAAACAGTTTTCATAGTTTCGAAGAGGTGAATCATTTTTTGAATTCAATTCCGATGTTTGGGCAAACCGGATCTTTGGCTGCGAACTTTAATCTGAACAGGATGAAACGATTTTGTACAGAAATGGGAAATCCGCAAAAAAAATTCCGTTCGGTACATGTGGCCGGAACCAACGGGAAGGGTACAGTTTGCAGAATGCTGGCTTCGGTTTATCAGCAGAGCGGATATAAAACCGGTATTTATACCTCGCCTCACTTGACTGATATTCGTGAACGTTTCCGAATTAATGGCAGTGAAATTGAAATCGATTCAATGATTTTATTTTTCAATACGTTTGGAACACACATTGCGGAGTTTAGATATACCTATTTTGAAATAACCACAGCAATTGCTTTCTGGTATTTTGCTAAAGAAAAGGTAGATATCGCCATGATTGAAACCGGATTGGGAGGGCGTTTGGATGCAACCAATGTTATAGATCCTGAACTGAGTATTATCACATCCATCGGACTGGATCATACGGATCTTCTGGGAAATACTTTGGGTTCTATCGCGTTTGAAAAAGGCGGCATCATTAAAGAAGGGAAACCGGTTGTAACAGGAAATTTACCGGTTGAGGCTGAAACGGTTATCAAGAAAATTGTTCTCAAAAAAAATTCAAATATATTAAAAGCCTCCGATTGCGAACCTGTATTTGAAAATGGAAAAGTGAAGCTGAAAGGTGTTTATCCACCCGTTGAAATAGAAAATTGTCTGCAAAGAAAAACAGATGCAGTAAACACAGCGATGGTTTTTCAGGCTGTTGATCTTTTATCAGGGATACTGCCGGTTACAAAAGATGATTTTGTAAGAGGTATTCAACAAATGAGTACGATTTTTTCTAAAACAGGTACATTTGAGGCATTGATTCCCGGAAAAAAATGGTATTTTGATGGAGGGCATAATTCCGAAGCTGTTCATTATATTACCGAACAAATGCTTCAAATAGCACCACCTGAGAAATGGACTGTAGTGCTCAGCTTCATAACAGATAAGCTCAATCAGGAAATTGCCGATTACTGGAATCAATTCCCGGAACTATATTTATTTCAGTTGGATTCAGTCAGGGCGGCAAGTATAGAACAGATGACACCTTTTTTTCCTGAGGCAAGCATCATTACAGGGGAAGGAGTAACGGCTCTAAATCAATTCAAAACAGAATTAGTAATATTTAGCGGAAGTTTTTACTTTTACAATACAGTGAGCAAGTGGATGGGTACCATGGTTGCTTCAGAAAACAAATCTTTCCGCAGACGATAAAACCCACGGCGTACTACTGCTACTAAAGTTGTCCGCTTTTCTACATGAATAAAACCTAAGAACCAATATTTCATTATGTCGGAGAATCAAACCGATAACGATTTACAAATTGACCTGGATACATTGCATCAAAAAACCGTTCAGGACTTGAGAGTTATTGCAAAAGCTATTGGCCTGAAAGGGATTACAAATATCAGAAAACAGGGTGTTATTGACCGGATACGTGAAGTCGTGGACAATGCACGCCCCGAAGAAAATTTGTCATCCCAGGATTCCAGGTACGGTAAAGGTAATCATATACAAACGTATGATGAGAAACCTGAAAAGAAAAAAAATGAACGCAATCCATCTAAATTTCACAATCAAAAGAAGGGTAAAAAACATGTGAGCAATGTGCTGCCCGAATCAGATGCAGACACGCTCGATAGAAAACTTGCTGAAATTATTCCGCAGCTTGGGAAGTTTTTACTGAATGAAGGCACGTTGGAAATTTTACCCGATGGATATGGTTTTCTGCGATCTGTAAATTACAACTACAAGGCCAGTCCTGATGATATTTATGTATCCCCATCACAAATCAAGCGTTTTCGGCTGAAGCAGGGAGATTGTGTGATCGGTATTATTCGTCCGCCCAAAGTTGGAGAACGATATTTTGCTTTACTACGGGTTGAAGGAGTGAATGGTAAAATTCCCCGTGACATGGACAACCGGGAAGATTTTGAGGATTTGCTGCCGGTTTACCCCGAGGAACGGTTTAAACTGGAAAACAACTTTGCCGAATATTCGACCCGAATTATGGATATGTTTACTCCTATCGGGAAAGGACAGCGGGGGCTGATTGTAGCCCAGCCAAAAACAGGAAAGACCACTATTCTCAGGAATGTGGCCAATGCGGTAAACCGAAATCATCCTGAAACCAAAATAATTATTTTACTGGTGGATGAGCGCCCTGAAGAGGTTACCGAAATGCAGCGAACTGTTAAAGATGCCGAAGTGGTCGCTTCAACGTTTGATGAAAAGCCTGAAAATCATATTGGCCTTTCTGAAATTGTATTTGAGAAAGCAAAACGTCTTGTAGAAAGCGGGCACGATGTATTGCTTCTGATGGATTCAATCACAAGATTGGGACGTGCTTATAACGTAGCTGGGGGGAGCTCCGGACGAACGATGACAGGTGGTATCGATTCAGAAGCCTTAAAAGCACCACGTCAGCTTTTCAGTTCTGCACGGAACATTGAAAAGGGTGGAAGTCTCACTATTATAGCTACAGCACTTGTAGATACTGGCTCTCGCATGGATGATGTGATTTTTGAGGAGTTCAAAGGAACCGGTAATATGGAACTGGTTCTGGATCGCCGCCTTGCCGAACGCCGCATTTTCCCAGCTATTGATGTCTTCAAGAGTGGAACAAGACGCGAGGAACTGATTGTTTCAGACGAAGAGAGGGAAAAAGTTGTACTGCTACGTCGCTACCTGAACAAACACAACGCCTATGAAGCGATGGAATTTCTTCTTGATAAAATGAAGGGAACCAAATCGAATGAAGATTTTTTGCTTTCGATGAATAAGTAGGACAGCAGATGAAGGAAGTATGATTTTTGTCCATATTCTTACTCACAGGCAGCTATTCTGAAAATTTCTGATTGTGATGAGGTATTTCAAACCAATATAAATGATTCAATCGCTCTGATACCATCGCAACTGGGTTTCAAAATGCACATATACGTGGTCATAACCACTGTTGCCTCTGACAATAGACAGAACCTTGACCGCTTTGACGTTTTGGGCATTTCCTTAAGTCGTAATTATATAGGTAAAAACCAATGCAGATATTTCGTTTTTAACCCGCCCGGATATTTTTTACTTTAACAAAGTAATAGTTAATGTAAAAGGTAATAAATAGGAGAGTTAGTATGTCTGACAACAGTGTTTATAAAATCATAGAACTGGTTGGAACGAGTAGTGAATCATGGGAAAAAGCGGCTGAAAATGCTGTTAAGAAAGCATCCCAGTCGTTGAGTGACCTGCGAATTGCTGAGGTAAAATCTTTTGATGTGAAACTCAATAATGATAAGATAGAAGCCTATCGTGTGAGAATGAATGTTTCATTTAAATACAAAAAGGAATAAGGTATAATTGGTCAGTTAAGAAAACAGGCCAGTATATACCACTATAAGTTGTTGCCAGAATTGATGGATATAACCTCATCATTCGGCTCTTACTTTCAGGAGACGTATTTCCGGATCAGTTCAGATCTTTTGATCTTATTCGTAGAAGTCTTTGGTAATTTATCTACCACGATAATTTTTCGGGGTACTTTATAATATAAAAGGCTCTCTTTAAGCTGGTTTAGAACTTTTTCTGAATCGAATCCTGCTTCTTCGGGAACCACAAATGCAGTAACCTGCTGGCCCCATGTTTGATCCGGAACCCCAACAACTGCTGCTTCATGAACAGAATCCAGTCTGTTTATAGCCTCTTCAATCTCTGTGGGATTCACGTTTTCCCCACCGGTAATGATCAGGTCGGTGCGGCGGCTCTCGATGAAGAGCTGGCCTTTTCGGTTCAGATGGCCATAATCACCGGTGTTAAACCATCCTGAACTGTCAAAGGACTGTTTCGTTTGACCCGGATCCAGATAGCCGTCAAATATTTGTGGACCACTAAGCCAGATTTTTCCCGATTCGTTGAAGGGCAGAGCGTTTCCGTAATCATCCCGAATTTGAATTTTATTGGGTTTAAAAACTGTGCCCACACTTTTTTTTGGAATATACATACCACTGGGCATTAGCATTGGGTTGGCTGCAATTTGAGCGCAGGTTTCGGTCATACCATAACTGGTAACAATAGGAAGGCCACGGGTGATAGACCGGTTGATCAAGTCCATCGAAATAGGCCCTCCGCCAATTAAAAGGCCTTTAAACTGTCGCTGAACCCGAAAAAATGAGTGTTCCATCAGTCTATCAAGCATAGTAGGCACCATTGAAGCTGCTTCAAATTGACTGTTTTCATTCAACAATTCGCGAATGTTCTTTACGTCGAAAGAGGTGGCCAGGTAAACGGCAGACCGGTATAACAGAGATCGATAGATTACATTAATGCCGCCAACATGATTCAGAGGCAGGCAAAGAAGCCAGTATTTATTGGGTGAAGGTTTAAAATTTTCGGCCGATGAAGCCGCAGCAAAAAGCACTTGCCTTCGCTTTACGGGAACGACTTTTGGATGGCCTGTGGTTCCGGATGTTAGAAAATAGCCGGCCACTTTTTCTTCATTATCCGAAAAAAGAGAGAGTTGTTTGGTAAGTCCTTCAGGTGAGATTTGATCTGACCGAAATGAAACAGAAGGAATTTCAGAAGGGAGATCTACTTCTTTCTTTTTACCTGAAAAAAAGGCGAATGGACGCACCCTTTCAACAATGTCTTTCAGTTCGGTATCGGGTGTGTCGGGGTGTATCGGGAGTACGGGAATCTGTTTCAGAAAGCAGGCCGCAATCAATAAAACAACTTCCACGCTGTTTTCTGCAAATATCAGCAATGGGTCAGACGCTTTTTTTTGCAGCGGACTTACTTCTCTGCTCAGCCAATCAGCAAATGAAAATAAATGGTTATAAGAATATGACTGGTTTCCGGAGGAGAGGAATATCAGCTCCCCGGAAGGTAAATCAAATTGAGGAACAGGAGTGGATTTTCCGGTCATAAAAATTATTCCAGGCGTTTTAGATATTTTTCAGGTAAAACATCAAATGAAATGTGCCTGAAGAGTGGTTCTGAAAGGGATAATTGCCCATGTTTTATCCCGGTGATTGAAAAAAGGTCCCGTTCAAAAAGTTCTCCAGTATTCAGACCATGAGGCAGGGTTTTGTCACCAATCAGAGAAGCCGCGGTTGCTATTATTGAGCGACCCACGGCAGACTCCAGGCTTGTGGTAATCACAATATGTTCACATCTACTTCTTTTCCGGGTGATTGTTCCAGCTATTTCAAAAAGATTTCCGAGAAGCATCGGTTTGATAATCAGATAAAGTTCACTGTTGCCGGCAAGTAATTTGTTCAGACGGCTGAGAGAGACGATCGATTCATCCAGGGCAATGGGAATCAAAGATTCTTTTTGGGCATGTTTTATCTCTGAGTCCGATTCCATCGGAAACGGTTCTTCAATATAATCGACCGGCAAATGGGAGAAGAGTGCAGAAAGTGATTTAAGTTCATCAGGCGGCCAGGAACGATTGGCATCCAGCCGAAAGCGGAGGCCTGGGTGAGAAGCATATATCTTTGTGAGAACATCAGCAAGAGTGAAAAGCGGTGGAACGGCTTTCAGTTTGATAGTAGTGAATCCGCGTTCAATACTGGTTTGAATCCGTTCAAACATTTCATCGGCGGGGAGCTTTCCGATCACATCATTCACCCCTATCGAATTAGCTTCGTTCAATCCGAAAAGTTTGCCAAAACTGATGTTTTTTCTGTACGACAGTAGTTCAGCACCGAGGAAACTGAGTCCAAATTGCAGCGAAGGGAACGCAGGCAGTTTTTTGAGTAATACTTCAAGTTGATCCGTGTTGAAGGAAGAGGCGAAAAACCGGCAAAGTAATACATGGTTTTCAAGAAGGGCAGAGGTCACTTCGGGAAGTGTATCCTGAGAAAATCCCGGCAGGGGAGAAGCTTCTGAAAGAAAGTATCTGCCATCTTCCGAAAATGAGATCAGAATACCTTTTCTGTGTATGAAATTTCCGCCCCCCGTTTCGAGTGGCTGTTTAAAGGGCAGATGGTATTCAAAGAAACTAAGCATTATTTATGATAATAATATTCCTGCAGAGAACAAGAATCCATACAGAACCATGAATTGGGCTGTACGCTCGAGGGTAGCGTTGAGTGTACGTTTGTCATCGTGCTGCCAGATCTGTTTCAAAAGAATCCAGGCTGCGGGCAGAGCCAGAAAAGGCAGAAATATCCAACCGTTTAAATGGTAAAACTCATAAAAGACAAGGGGTACGATAAAAGAGATGAAAATCAGTATGGTGTACTCAATCATAAGTACCGGTTCGCCAAACAGAACACCGAGGGTTTTCTTACCGGAAATTTTATCCTGGTTTACATCGCGAAGATTATTTACAACCAGTATGTTTACACACAATGCACCCACGGGAATCGATGCCCAAAACGATATCCAGCTCCACTCAAGTGCGTTTACATAATAGGTGCCCATCACGGCCGCAAATCCGAAAAATATGAAAACAAACAAGTCTCCCAGGCCATTATAGCCCAGCGGATAGGGGCCGCCGGTGTAGAGGATGCCAAACAACAGCGACAAGATACCGATCAGGAGAATGACCCAGCCGCCTATCCACACAAGATAAAGCCCTGCAAAAAAAGCTACAGCCATCGTAAGCCAGGTGGCTGTGAACATCGCATTCGGTGTGATAAGGCCCGAAGCCGTTGCACGTTTAAAACCGATGCGTTCGGGTGTGTCGGCTCCTTTAATAAAGTCGTAATAATCATTTGCAAAATTGGTGCCAATCTGGATCAGGACAGCACAAAAAAGAGCAACCAGTGTAGTGTCCCATCTGAATTGCTGATCGGCCCATGCCAAAGATGCACCAACAACCACCGGAACAACCGATGCAGCAAGTGTTTGAGGCCTTGCCGCGCTCAGCCAGATGAAAAATTTTGGGGTTTTCAAGGAAAAAATATGAGTTGTTCTGTGGATGTTTTTCGGCCT